>NZ_WHPN01000209.1 GCF_009735685.1 Streptomyces lycii
CAGATGCCCGTCGGCGGCGGCACCGCCGCCGGGACCCCCGCCTCGTACAGCGCGTGCGCCGCCGCCAGCACCCGGGCGTCCGCGTGCCGCGGGCCCACCAGCTGCACCCCGATCGGCAGCCCGTCGCCGTCCGTGCCGCAGGGCACGGTCGCGGCCGGCTGCTGGGTCAGGTTGAACGGATAGCTGAAGGGCGTCCAGCCGGTCCAGCGCTCGTGGCCGGAACCCTTCGGGACCTCCACCCCGGCCTCGAACGCGGTGTCCGGCATCGTCGGTGTGACCAGGAGGTCGTACGTCTCGTGGAAGTCGCCCATCGCCCGGCCGAGCGCCATCCGTACGTCCACCGCCGCCAGGTAGTCGAGCGCGCTGTACCCCTCGCCCTGCGCGCAGACCTCGCGCAGAGCCGGTTCCAGCAGCTCACGCCGTGCCGCGTCCAGCGGCTCCACCACCCGCGCCACCCCGCTGAACCACAGCGTGTGGAAGGCCTCCACCGGGTCCTCGGCCAGCGGCGGATCGACCTCCGACACCCGCGCCCCCAGCTCCGCCAGCCGGTCCACCGCGTGCCGCACCGCCGCCGCCACCCGCGGCTGCACCGCGACCCGGCCGCCGAACGACGGGCTGTACGCCACCCGCAGCCCCGTGACCCCTTCCGCGCCGGCCGCCAGCGCGTCCCGGAAGCTCCGCGTCACCGGGCCCAGCTGCGACCAGTCCCGCGGGTCCGGGCCCGAGATCACGTCCATCAGCAGCGCCGCGTCCCGCGCGTCCCGCGTCATCGGTCCGACGTGGGCCAGCGTCCCGAACGCGGACGCCGGATAGAGCGGCACCCTCCCGTACGTCGGCTTGAACGCGAAGATCCCGCAGAACGAACCGGGGATCCGCACCGAGCCGCCGCCGTCCGTGCCCAGCGTCAGCGGCCCCGCGCCGAGCGCGACCGCCGCTGCGCCGCCGCCGCTGGAGCCGCCCGCGGTGCGCCGCGGATCGTACGGATTCACCGTCACCCCGTGCCGCGGGCTGTCCGTGACCCCCTTCCAGCCGAACTCCGGGGTCGTCGTCTTGCCCGTGAACACCGCGCCCTGCTCGCGCAGCCGCGCCACCGACGGCGCGTCCTCCGGCCAGCCGCCGGGCGGGTGCTCGTCCACCGTCGCGGAGCCCTTGAGCGTCGGCGCGCCGCGCAGCAGCAGGATGTCCTTCACCGACACCGGCACGCCGTCGACGAGCCCGGCCGGCTCGCCGCGCCGCCACCGCTCCTCCGATTCGGCGGCCCGCGCCAGGGCGCCCTCCGCGTCGACCCGGACGAAGGCGTTGACGGCCGGGCCGATCTCCTCGATCCGGTCGAGCACGGCGCGGGCGGCGTCGACGGGGGAGAAGTCGCCGGCGGCGTAGCCCGCCAGCAGCTGCGTCGCCGTGAGTTCACAGAGCGAGGTCATCGAACCCTCCATGGTCCGCTCAGGGCACCGGTACATAACCGAGCCGCTTGTCGACGACGTTGAGCAGCGGTTTTCCCGCCGCCCACCGGTCGAAGTTGTCCATGAACTGATCGGCCAGCGCGTCCCGCCAGCCCACCGTGTCGCCGCTCATGTGCGGCGACACGAGCAGCCCGGGCAGGTCCCACAGCTCGCTGTCCCCGGCCAGCGGCTCGTGCTCGAATACGTCGAGAGCCGCCCCGGCCAGGGCGCCCTTCCGCAGCGCGGCGGCCAGATCCCGCTCCACGACCAGCGGGCCGCGCCCGACATTGAGGAAACGGGCGGTCGGCCGCATTAGGCCGAACAGTCTCGCGTCGAACATGCCATGGGTGGATTCCGTGAGCGGGGCGGCACTAATCACCCAATCGGCCGAAGGCAAAAGATCTTCGAGTGCGGCGTTGCCGTGCACCCGGCCGAATTCGCTGTCGTTTTCCCGTTCGGTGCGTCCGACGAGTTCCACGGAGACACCCAGTGCCGCGAGCGTACGCCCGACGGCCCGGCCGATCGGACCGGACCCGACGACCACCGCACGGCTGTCCGCCAGACGCATGGTCTCCCGGTGCCGCCACCGTTTCCGCCGCTGGAGTTCCCAGGTGCCGTGGAAATCCTTGGCCATGGCCAGCACGAGGCCGGCGGTGTACTCCGCGATGGGCTGCTCGAAGACCCCGCGGGCGTTGGTCAGGACCACGTCGGAGGAGGTCAACTCCGGCGAGAGCAGCCGGTCCACGCCCGCGCTGGCGGTGTGCACCCAGCGTGGCCGCGGACCACCGCCCGGCCACGCGTCACGCACCGCGTCGGAGGTGAAGTCCCAGACGAGGAGGGCGTCCGCGGAGGGCAGCAGGCCGGGCAGCGAGTCCTCGTCGGCGAACACCACACGCGCCCGGCCGGAGAGCCGGTCGAGCCGCGGTGCGGGGTCGCTGCCGAAGACGAGCAAGGTGCTATCGGTCATGGGTGGGAAACCATTTCGAAACGTAGATCCGCTTGGCTGAAGAGGCAGCAGAAAAAACAGCACGAGAAGTGGGATTGACCACGCTAGGGAGCGGAAACTACCTTCGTCAACACAGGCAACTTCTCGGGCCTGTGCAGGCATGTGTCCCGACGTCCCGGCGTGCTCCGGCTTTCGTTTCCTGCGGCCCTCGTCGGCCCAGCCCTCCGTTCGGTATTGGGGCTTGAAATGGACGTCTCTTTTCTGGGTGGCCCACAGCCGCAGCGCGGCGTGGGCGTCGTAGCACCCTTCGATTTCGCGCTGGACCGGGAGCTGTGGCGCTGGGTCCCCGACGAGGTGTCCCTGCACCTCACCCGAACACCCTTCGTGCCGGTCGAGGTCAGCCTCGGCCTGGCACGGCTGGTCAGCGAGCACGAGACACTGCAGCAGGCCACCCAGGCGCTGTGCGCGGTGAAGCCCGAAGTCGTGGCCTACGCCTGCTCCTCCGGCAGCTTCGTCGGCGGCATCGCCGGGGAGCGGGCCATGTGTACGGCGATGGAGCAGTCCGGCGAGGTGCCGGCGCTCACCACCTCCGGCGCGCTCCTCGACGCGCTCCACGAGATCGGCGCCGAGCGGATCGCCCTGGTGACCCCTTATACGTGGTCGGTCACCCAGTCACTGGAGGACTACCTCGCCGAGGGCGGCATCACCGTCACCGGCCGGGCCTTCCTCGGACTCACCCGGCACATCTGGAAGGTGCCGTACCGGGACGTGGTCGACATGGCCCGGCAGGCGGTGGTCGGACGGGCCGACGCGCTCTTCATCAGCTGCACCAACCTCGCCACGTACGACGCGATCCCCCAGCTGGAGGCCGAGCTGCGGATGCCCGTGCTGTCGGCGAACCAGGTGACGATGTGGGCGGCGCTGCGCCGCATCGGGGAACGCGCGGTCGGGCCCTACCAGGCCCTGCTGGACCCGGTGGCCAGGCGCGGACCGGCGGCGATGTCCTCCGGGAACGCCGAGCCGCCGCCCGCGGACGCCCCCGGGGTGCCGCTGCCGCCCGCGCCCCCGGACCCGATGGACGCGCTCGACGCGGGACCGGGGGAGCCGGACGGCCCGGCCGGCCGGCAGCCGCTCGGGGATCCGGTCCCGTACGGGGACGGGGTGCCGCTCGACGGTCCGGTCGCCTGTGGGAGCGGGGTGCCGCTCGGGGATCCGGTCCCGTACGGGGAGGGCGTGCCGTTCGACGCTCCGGTCTCCTACGGGGGCGGGGTGCCGCTCGGCGAGGGGCGCGGCGAACCCGAGGCGGCGTTCGCGGGATCCGCGCCGGGCCTGCCGGGCGCGGAGTCGGAGGCCGCCGACGGCATGGACGTACCGCCGTACCCGGACGATCCGGCGGGGCCGGCACCACTCTGACGGCTGCGGCCCGGGGCGGCCGGGGCGGGCAGCAGCCCGTAACGACTCCCCGGACGACAGGGCCCGGCCCGGCGGGCCGCCGCCGGCCCGCACACGCGTCGGGAGCGATGTGGAACGCCGTACAGCTGCGCAGAGCACAGAGCACAGAGTGCAGAGCACAGAGTGCAGAGCACAGAAGTAAGCAGAACGCAGCGAAACGGCGTAGAACGATCCAGAAGGCCATAGAACGACGAAAGACGAGGGAAGAGGCGATATGGCGGACAGTGTGACGACGCGGCGCACGGCGGCGGACGCGGCCACCGCGCCCTCCGGGGCCACAAGCACCCCGACCGTCGGATTCCTCTACCCGGGGTTCTCGGCCGAGGACGACTACCCCCGGCTGGAGGCCATGCTGGCCGACGCCGCCGGGGACACCACGGGGCCCGGCGTCCGGCTGCCACTCGTCCACACCGACATCGGCGAGGACGCCCACCGGGTCGACGCCCTGCTGGAGATGGGTTCGGCGGCCCGCCTCGCCGCGCGGGTCGCGGACCTCAAGGGGCTCGGGGCGCAGGCCGTGGTGTGGGCCTGCACCAGTGCGAGCTTCGTCTACGGCTACGGCGGCGCCCGGGAACAGGTGCGGGAACTCTCGGCGGTGGCCGGGCTGCCCGCGTCCAGCACCTCCTTCGCCTTCGCCCACGCGATCGAGGACCTCGGCGTCGAGCGGGTGGCGGTCGCGGCCACCTACCCGGACGACGTCGCGGAACTCTTCGCTGCCTTCCTCAAGACGGCCGGTGCGGAGGTCGTCGCGCGGCGGGCCAGCGGCATCATCACGGCCGCCGAGGTCGGGACCTGGGGCCGGGACGAGGTTCTCGCGCTGGCCCGGGCGGGCGACCACCCGGACGCGGAAGCCGTGCTGCTGCCCGACACGGCGCTGCACTCCGCCGCGTACATCGCGGAGCTGGAGTCCGCGCTGGGCAAGCCGGTGCTCACGGCGAACCAGGTGACGGCCCGCGAGGGTCTGCGGCTGCTGGACCACCCGGCCCCGCACTGCCCGGCTCTGGGACGGCTGTTCAGCCTGGTGGGCTAGTACGGGGTGCCGGGAGCACGCCGACGTACGGAAAGGATGCCGGGAGGAACGAGCACGGGCCGGTCGGGAAGACGGCGGACGCCGGTCGGCAAGTACAACGGACGCCGGTCGGGAAGCACGGCGCGAGCGCGGAAGAGCCCCGCCGGGAATAAGCGGAGCACATCTCCGGTTGCCTGGTCCGGTACTCGGACCAGGACGACCAGGGAGGCAGGCCGCATGGCCACTCGGCACGACGACCCCATTCGCGGCACGGCCCGCGGGACCGCCCCGGTCCCGCTGTCGGTGCTCGACCTCGCCACCGTCGGCAGCGGCACCACCGCCGGCGACGCGCTGCGCACGAGCGTCGAGCTGGCCCGTACCACCGAGCGCCGCGGCTACCACCGTTACTGGGTCGCGGAGCACCACTCGATGCCCGGCATCGCCAGCAGCTCCCCGGCCGTCATCCTGTCCCACCTGGCGGCGCACACCGACCGCATCCGGTTGGGCTCGGGCGGCGTCATGCTGCCGAACCACGCCCCGCTGGTCATCGCGGAGCAGTTCGGCACCCTGGAGGCCCTCGCCCCGGGCCGGATCGACCTCGGCCTCGGCCGCGCCCCGGGCACCGACGGCGCGACGGCCGCCGCTCTGCGCCGTACGGACCGGCTGAACGAGGGCGCCGACGACTTCCCGCAGCAGCTCGCCGAGCTGACCCGGTTCCTGGACGACGACTTCCCGGACGGCCACCCGTACAGCCGCATCCACGCCGTGCCCGGCCCGGTCCAGGCCACCGCGGCCGGCGGTGTCCAGTCCACCGACCGTCCGCAGATCTGGCTGCTCGGATCGAGCGGCTTCAGCGCCCGGCTGGCCGGCACCCTCGGGCTGCCGTTCTCCTTCGCGCACCACTTCTCGGCCCAGAACACCATTCCGGCGCTCGACCTCTACCGCGAGTCCTTCCGCCCGTCGGAGATCCTGGACGAGCCGTACGCCATGATCGGTGTCGCGGCGCTCGCCACGGAGGACGAGCGGGAGGCCCGCCGCCAGATCATGACCGGCGCCCTCTCGATGCTCAGGCTGCGCACCGGCCGCCCGGGCCTGGTGCCGACTCCGGAGGAGGCCGAGGCGTACTCGTTCAACGGCCTGGAGCAGGACTTCGTGGAGAAGTGGCTGACGAACATCGTGCACGGCACCCCGGACCAGGTCCGTGACGGCCTGGACGGGCTGGCGAAGCGCACGGGCGCCGACGAGATGATGCTGACGGCGAACGCCCACGGCGCGGCGGAGCGGGTGCGCTCGTACGAACTGATCGCGGACGCGTACGGGCTGCCGGGCGGTCCCGGAGCCTGACCCAGCCGGAGCCCAGTCAGGCCTGAGCCGGACCCAACCTGGGTCCGACCCGGCCTGATCCCGCCCCGTGGCGGCGTCCGGTAGCGGAGCCGTTGGGCCCCCGGTTGAGGATCATTCCTCGCCGCGATCGGCAGCGGACAGGAGCAGCCGCGGTCGGCAGCGGACAGGAGCACGACTGCCGAGCGGCGCCTCTATCGTCGAGGGGGCGCAGCCGGGTCGGAGATCACACGGACCGAGTCAGGCCGCGACCACGTGGCGGTCCGGGTCTCCGCGGTGTGCGGTGGGTTCCGGCGGGAAGGGCTTGCCGTGCTGTGGGCCCGCTACGGCGTGGCCTGTCGGCGGAACAGGGCCGTCCACAGGAACGGTTCGCCGAAGTGCGGTGACTGCGGAGGCTCGTCGTGCATGCGGCGCAGTTCGATCTCCGTGAGGTCGGCGAAGATGCGGCGCAGCGAATCGGGCGTGTATGCGAGCCCGCCGTCGAGCGCGGGACGTTCTCGGCGGTAGAAGTCGGCGTCGGGCAGTTCGGAGCCCATCGCGCCGGCCGCGAAGCAGGTGAGGGCGAAGTGGCCGCCGGGGGCCAGCGCGCGATCGAGGAGCGCCAGGTAGCTGACGCGGCGGTGCGGGGGCAGGTGGTGGAAGCAGCCGGAGTCGTAGACCAGGTCGTACGGCCCGCGGAGCGCGGTCGGGGCGAGGGCGAAGGCGTCACCGCAGTGGAAGCGGATCCCGTAGGCCCCGGCTTCCCGGGCGCGGTCCCGGGCCCATGCGACGGCCACTGGTGAGAGGTCGACGGCGTCGACCTCGAAGCCGAGTGCGGCGAGACGAACCGCGTTGCGGCCGGAGCCGCAGCCGAGATCGAGGGCGCGGCCCGGGGCGACCAGGCCCCGGCCGACGTACGAAACCAGGTTCTCGTCCGGTTTCGCGGCGAAGAACGGCACCGGCCGTTGCCGGTCCGCGTAGAAGCCGTCCCACCAGGCCGAGCCGTCCGCCGACCACCGGTCCGCCTCCGGCGTGAACAGCCCGTCCAGGAGCCGCAGTACGTCGTCGACCGAGCGTATGTTCCGGTCCATCCAGTCCCCCTCCGTCTCCGGTGATTTTAGTCGGGGGAGGAGTGAAAACCCAGGTCAGACGGTCTGTTGGGGGCTCCCGTGCCGGGCGGTGCGGAGCCGGCGCAGGGGGGCGGTTCATCCGGCCCCGCAGGGCTCGGGCGGCGCCTCCGTGCCCCTGTTGCGGGCCGTGCGGATCCCTGTCTGCGGGGCGCCCGCCCTGCTTTTTCGCGCGGATCCGGCGTCGTGGTGGTGGTCGGTTGTCCGCCGTTCCGCCGTTCCGCCGTTCGGCCGTTCAGCGGTCCGGTCTTGCACGTGACTTCCCGGTGGCCGGGGGCCCGCCGGTGTCCCGGTGCGGAGAGGGTTCCGGGCCGTCCGGCGCCCGTGCCGCCGCGCCGGGTCGTGTCAGTGACGGATGCGAGACTCCGGAACATGATGCGCACGCTCGCCGTCGAGAACTACCGGTCCCTGCGGCATCTCGTCGTGTCCCTGGACCGGCTGAACGTCGTCACCGGGGCGAACGGCACGGGCAAGTCAAGCCTGTACCGCTCGCTGCGGCTGCTCGCCGCGTCCGCGCGCGGCGGTGCCGTCGCCGCGCTGGCGCGCGAGGGCGGTATGCCGTCCACGCTGTGGGCGGGCCCCGAGAAGGTCGGACGCGCTGTGCGGGAGGGGCGGTACGCCGTGCAGGGCACCGTCCGCAGCGAGCCGGTCAACCTCCGGCTGGGCTTCTCCGGCGACGAGTTCGGGTATGCCGTCGACTTCGGGCACCCCCGGCCCGCGGACTCCTTCTTCGACCGCGATCCGGAGATCAAGCGCGAGGCCACCTGGTCCGGTCCGGTGCTGCGGCCGGCCGCCCTGCTGTCCGAGCGTGCCGGGCCATCGGTGCGCACGCGTGCGGCGGACGGCGGCTGGCACCGCTCGGCCGGGGAGATACGCCCGTACGACAGCATGCTCAGCGAGTCCGCCGACCCCGAGACCGCCCCCGACCTGCTGCGGCTGCGCGAGCACATCAGGTCGTGGCGGTTCTACGACCATGTGCGCACCGATGCCGACGCCCCGGCCCGTACGCCGCAGGTCGGGACCCGTACACCCGTGCTGAGCGGCGACGGCTCGGACCTGGCGGCGGCGCTCCAGACGATCCGCGAGACCGGTGACGCGGAGGCGCTGGACGCCGCCGTGGACGCGGCGTTCCCCGGCAGCCGCGTCGAGATCGGCGGCCGGAGTGGTGGACGGTTCGAACTGCTGCTGCGGCAGCACGGTCTGCTGCGTCCCCTCGGCGCGGCCGAGCTGTCCGACGGGACGCTCCGCTATCTGCTGTGGGCCGCCGCCCTGCTCACCCCGCGCCCGCCCGCGCTGCTCGTGCTCAACGAGCCGGAGACCAGCCTCCATCCGGACCTGCTGCCGCCGCTCGCCGACCTGATGCTCACGGCGGCGCCCCGCACCCAGATGGTCGTGGTCACCCACGCCGAACCGCTGGCCCGTGCCCTGGCGAAGGGCGCGGCGGGCCACGGCATCGACCTCAACACGATCGAGCTGGTGAAGGAGTTCGGGCAGACGCTGGTGGCCGGGCGCGAGGGGATGCTGGACGAGCCGGCGTGGCACTGGCCGAAGCGGTGACGGGCGGAGCGGTCCCCGTGTGCCGACATGAGTGGCACCGCTTCGGCGGACCCGCCGCCCCGGCACCGTAGCGGCGGACCCGTCCCCGCACCGTAGCGGCGGACCCGTCCCCGCACCGTATCGGCGGACCCGTCCCGGCTCCGGAACGGCGGACCCGTCCCGGCTCGGTATCGGCGGCCCGTCCCGCTCCGCCGCCGCGGCTTGGCGGAAGTCCGGCGGCCGGGGGCGGAGCAGGGGAAGTCCGGCGGCCGGGGGCGGGGCGGCGAGGGGCCGTTCAGGGAGACCGCAGCGTGTGTTCCAGGCCGGCCACGATCGCCCGCAGCCCCAGCTCGAACCGCTCCTCGTAGTTGCCGAACAGCTCCCACCCCGCCTCGGCGGCCAGCGGATGGTCGGGGGCCAGCCACGCTTCCCGTTCGGCCAGGTCGAAGTTTCCGCGGCGCCCGTCCGGGCCCGGGCGCATGCCCTGCTCCTCGATGACGAAGCCGATGGTGAAGTGGTACGCGGTGGTGTACGCGTTGACCCCCTGCGCCACCGTGAATCCGCTGTCGCGGAAGAAGCGCAGGTACTTCTCCAACGGCCCGGCGTGTGTCGTGTCCGTGAAGCGTGAGCCGCTGAAGACCTTCGCCCCGTCGCGGTAGTCGAGCAGGGTCCCGCGCAGTGTCCGGCAGGCGTCGGTGATCCACTGCTGCCAGCTCGCCGACGGGCCGGCGGCGAGCGTGTCCGCCTCCGCGACCATGCGCCGCATCATCGCGGTCGCCATGGCGTCGAGCAGTGCCTGCTTGTTCTTGAAGTGCCAGTACAGGGCGGGCGCCTGGACGTCGAGTTCCTTGGCGATCCTGCGCAGGGTCAGCCCGTCGAGGCCGGTCTCGTTGAGCAGCCGCAGAGCGGTGTCCACCACCAGGGCCTGGTCCAGTCGGGTCGCCATGCGCTCATTGTCCCCGGTGGGGTCCGGTGCTTGTCCCCGGTGGGGCCCGGCGCTTGTACCCGATGGGGCCCGGTGCGCCCGGGCGGGCTCACCGCACCGCCGCACCGCCGGGCCGCGTTGCCCCCGAGTCCTCCGCAAATCCGGCCGCATCGACCGGCCGCCTTGACGATTTAACAGCGTTAAGGGCATCCTCGCGGCATGGAACTTAACAGCGTTAAGGAATGGGCCGGGGCGGGCGACGGCACCGGCGTGCTCGTCGCCGGTGCCGGGCCCGTCGGACTGGCCCTGGCCGTCGACCTCGTACGGCGCGGCGTGCCCGTCCAGGTGATCGAGCGGTCCGGCACGCTCTTCCCCGGTTCGCGCGGGAAGGGTCTCCAGCCCCGCACCCAGGAAGTGTTCGACGACCTCGGGCTGCTGCCCGCCGTGCTGTCCGCCGGCGGACCGTATCCGCGCATGCTGACCTGGGACGGCGACCGGCCCGGCCGGGAGTGGGACCTCAACGAGCCCATGGGCCCGACCCCGCAGGCACCCTACGGCGGCTGGATGCTGCCCCAGTGGCGCACCCAGGAACTGCTGTACGAGCGGCTGCTGGAGCTGGGCGGCAGCGTCCGCTTCGGTACGGAGCTGACCGGGCTCCGCCAGGACGCGGACGGGGTGACCGTGACCGTGACAGGCCGCGCCCCGTCCGGTCCGGGCGGCGCGCCCCGGACCGCCGAGCTGCGCACCGCCTACCTCGTCGCCGCCGACGGCGGCCGCAGCACGGTCCGCGGTCTGCTCGGCACCGGCATGAACGGGGAAACCGTCGACCCGGCCCCGATGCTGGTCGCCGACGTGCGGCTGACCGGCCGGGGACCCGGCACCGACCGCGGCAACTGGCACGTGTGGCCGCAGGCCGAAGGCGGCATGCTGGCCCTCTGCCCGCTCGCCGGGACGGACCAGTTCCAGCTCACCGCCCGGTACGCGGACGAGGACGCCGTCCCCGACACCTCACCCGACGGCGTACGCCGGCTCCTCGCGGCCCGCACACCGCTGCGCCCGGACCAGGTCGCCGAGGTCACGTGGGCCTCCGACTTCCGCGCCCGGGCCGCGCTCGCCGACCGTTACCGCGACGGCCGGGTCCTCCTCGCGGGCGACGCGGCGCACGTTCACTCCCCGGTGGGCGGCCAGGGACTCAACACGGGCGTCCAGGACGCGTACAACCTGGGCTGGAAGCTCGGCCTGGTGCTGCGCCACGGTGCCCCGGACGAACTGCTCGACAGCTACGAGACGGAGCGGCGCCCGATCGCCGCCGACGTGCTGGGCCTCAGCACCCGGCTGCACCGGTCGGCCCGGGACGGCGGAGGGCCCGAACGACGCGGCGCCGAGACCCAGCAGTTGGGGATCGGCTACCGGGGCGGACCGCTGAGCCGGGAGCGGCGCGGGGCGGGCGACGGTGTCCTGTGCGCCGGTGACCGCGCCCCCGACGCCCCCGTACTGGCCGCCGACGGCACGCCGTACCGGCTGTTCGACGCCTCCGGGGGCCGCACTTCACGCTGCTGGCCTTCGGCGCGGATGCGGGCGATGGGACGCCCGTACGGCCGCACGGGTGCACGGTGCCGTTGCGTTCCTTCCACGTCGCGGGCGCGGACGATGCGGTGCGCGTGGGCGCGGGCGCCGGCGAAGCGGTGCGCGCGGGAGGGGCGGGCGGCGGCGGAGCCGCCCGGTGGCTCCGCGACGCCGAGGGGCACGCCGTCGCCGCCTACGCGGAGCGCGGCCTGTTCCTCGTCCGGCCGGACGGCTACCTCGGCCTGGCCACGCACGACCCGGCCGACGTCACCGCCTATCTGGCGGACCTGTGCACGACGGGCCGGTGCGCGGCGGACCTCCGCGGGGCGGAACGGAGCGCGGACGCCCACGCTCCGGCCGTCGACGGAGCCCCACGCCCGGCCTGACCCGGGCCCGTCGCTCGGCGCCCGGGCCTTGCCCGGGCCCGTCGCTGCACGCGGTGCCCGGCCTGGCCCGGGCCCCGTCCCTGCCCGCACCCGGCCGCCCGGCCGCCCGGCCGCCCAGCCGCTCAGCCGCTCAGCAGCGCCGACACCTGTTCCGCCGCCAGCGGCCTCGCGTAGAACCAGCCCTGGCCCGTGTCGCAGCCGATACGGGCCAGGCGTTCCGCCTGCTGCGCGCTCTCCACGCACTCCGCGGTGACCTTCAGGCCCAGCCGGTGCGCCAGGTCCACCAGCGCCTCGACGATGGTCTCGTCCGCCGGGTTCGGGTGCTCGTCGTCCCGGAAGCCCTGAACGAACGATCCGTCCAGCTTCAGCGTGGAGACCGGCAGGCGGCTGAGATAGGCGAGGTTGGAGTAACCGGTGCCGAAGTCGTCGATCGCGATGGAGACGCCCATGCCGCTGAGCGCCTGGAGCGCCTGGAGGGGACGCCCCGCCGAGCCCATCACCGCCGATTCGGTCAGCTCCAGTTGCAGCAGGTGCGGCGGGAGCCCGGTCTCCGCGAGGATCCCCGCAACGTCCGCCACGAGATCGGAGTCCCACACCTGGCGCACCGCGACGTTCACGCTCACGAAGATCGGCGTGTCCGGGTGTTCCAGCTGCCACTGCCGTGCCTGCCGGCAGGAGGCGGCCAGCACCCAGCGGCCGAGCTGGACGATCGCGCCCTCCTCCTCGGCGAGCTGGATGAACCGGTTCGGGCCCAGCGTCCCGAACTGCGGATGCCGCCACCGCACCAGCGCCTCGACCCCCTGCACGGCCCCCTCGCCCATGCCGACCAGCGGCTGGAACTCCAGGACGAACTCACCGCGTTCGATCGCCGGACGCAGCGTGCTGGCCAGTGCCTGCCGGGTCATCCGGTGTGCGTTGCGCTCCGGGTCGAAAAGGGTCCAGCGGGACTTGCCGTCGGCCTTCGCCCAGTAGAGCGTGGTGTCCGCGGCCTGCATCAGACCGGTGGCGGTCGTCCCGGTGGCGGTGCGCTCGACGACGCCGATGCTGGCCGACAGGGACAGCCGCTGCCCGGCGATGTCGAACGGCTGCTGGAGCGCGTGCAGCAGCGACCGCGCCAGCTCGGCGAGCTGTTCGGTGCCGGTGGACTCCTCGACCAGGACGGCGAACTCGTCACCGCCGAGCCGGGCGACGAGATGGTGGCCGCGGCGGCCGTATCCCGCCTGGTCGGCGCAGTACGCCAGCCGGCCGGCGATGGCGCAGAGCAGTTGGTCGCCGACACGGTGGCCGAGCGTGTCGTTCACGGCCTTGAAGCCGTCGACGTCCAGATAGCAGATGCCGATACGGCCCGTGCCCGTACGGTCGTAGGCCGCCGACTCCAGGGCGCCCGACAGCCGTTCGAAGAAGAGGGCGCGGTTCGGGAGCCGGGTCAGCGGGTCGTGCATCTGGAGATGCCGGAGCCGGGCCTGGAGTTCGCGGCGGTCGGTGACGTCGGCGACCGAGAGCAGCGCCCGGCTCGGCGCCGCGCCGCCTCCGCTGCCCGCGTCGTGCGGGACGGGCAGCGGGGAGACCGTGACCTCGGCCCAGAGGGACTGGCCGTCGGGCTGCTTGAGCCGGCGGGTGCAGCGGATCCGGTCGCTGCGCCCGCGCAGGATCTCGCGGTACGCGGCCCAGGTGCGGGAGTCGTGGCAGAGGTCCACGAGGTCGGCGGCGGGCTCGGTGGCCAGCTGGGCCGGGTCGGAGCCGAACAGGGCGCCGAGGGCCTGGTTGGCGGCGACGATGAGGCCGTCGTGGTCGAGGACGGCCATGGCGAGCTGGGCGGCGTTGAACGCGGCCTGCTGGTCCCGGAGCGCGGCCCCGCCCGGGCCGGCGGGCGGGGTGACCGGGACCCCGGGTGCGGCGTCGAGGGCCTGTTGGGGCATCAGGTGTCGGGACACGGCCCGTCCGTCGGCGGGTGGTGCGGTCTTGCCCGGAGGCCCGGGGGCGGCGACGCCTTCCGGGCCGGTGCCGGTTCGGGTGCCGGTGCCGCGGGGTTCACCGGGTACGGGGCGCGCGGGTGTAGCGGGTGGGGGTGCGGACGCGGGTGCGGAGCCGGTGTCGGGCCCGGGGGCGGGTGTGGGTCCCGGTCGGGGGCCGGGCCGGGGCTCCCGGGACGAGGCGACGGCGCGGCCGGGTGCCGACGGGGGCGCCGGGGCGTATCCCGGCAGGCCGGGGACCGGGTGGGTGCAGGCCGCCACGGCCGATGTCCCGGCCGACGGCCCGGCCGGGGCCGACCGTCCGGTTGTGCGGCCCGCGTCCTGCGCGACCCGGGGAGTCCGTACGGCCCGTGCGCCTCGTGTGACCTGTACGTCCGGTGTGTGCACGTCCGGTGCGTGTACGTCCGGTGCGTGTACGTCCGGCGTGGCCTGTGCGTCTCGAGTGGCCTGTACGTCTCGGGTGACCTGTGCGCCCTGTACGACGGGAGTGACCTGCTCTCCCGCCCCGTGTCCCTCGACGCACTGCCCGCTCCGTTGCTGCCCGCCGGACTGCTGCCCGGCCACCTGCTGCCCGGCCGTGGCGCACTGTCCGGCCGTGGCGCGCTGCCCGGCGGAGGCGCCGGACGGCCCGGGGG
>NZ_WHPN01000210.1 GCF_009735685.1 Streptomyces lycii
AGACCTCCTTGCCGCCGCCGTCCTGCTCCCGGACGCCCCAGCTGTCGCTGACGGAGGCGACCACGGCCAGCCCCCGCCCGCCGGCGGCCTCGGCCGTGCCGACCCGGGGCAGCCTGGGGTCGCTGTCGCCGACGGAGACGGTGAGCCGCTCGCCCGTCAGCAGGATGTCGACCGTGCAGCGCTTGTCCGGCTGGGCGTGCCGGTGGACATTGCTCAGCAGCTCGGTGACGCCGAGCGCCGCCGGGTGGATCAGGGCGTCGAGGCGCCAGTAGCGCAGCTGCGCAGAGACGATTCTGCGGATCTGGCCGATCCGCGACGGCAGGGCCTGGAGCTCCACCGTGCAGTGCCCGCTGGGCTTGGTGGTCACGGGTGCGCCTCCCTGGAGATGTCCGGTGGGCGTGAGGCCCGGTGGGGACGGGCAACGGGGTGGGGCCGGCGGCTGCCCGGCCGCGATCACGACAAAGCGTAACCGAAAATTAACACCGGGTTACATCGTGTGACCGGCGGGGACCCGCCCGCCGGGGCGTGTGCCCGTTCGCGTGCGCGGCCGGGCGTCAGCCGCGGGCCGCGTGCCCGCCTGCCGTGCGGATCGCGTCGAAGAAGCTGCCCGCCGACGGAGGGCCCTCCTCCCCGGGCGCGGGATCGCGCTCGCCGAGGGTCAGCAGATAGCGGGTGCCGTTCACCGTGGCGAGGGCCCGGTCCCGGACGAACCACGGCCGTCCCGCGTGCACCAGATGCACCGGCGCGCTGTCGATCTCCGTGCCGTAGCTGGTGAGCAGCAGCAGCCTGCCGTCCCGTATCAGCACCTGACCGGCACGGGTGAGGGAGCGCAGCCAGCGCCCGATCCGCACCCCGGTCGCCGTGAACTCCGGCTCAGCCATGCCTACCGCCCCTCGGCGAATCGCCCGCCGTCCGCGCCACCAGAAGTCCTCCTGCCAGGAGTGTGCCTCCGACCGGGCCGCCGCACCAGTGGCCGACTATGATCGGGACGCCCGGGATTCCTCTGCCCGGCCCGGCACGTGATCGCGAGGAGCGGATCCGGTGAGCACCCTGGACGGCCGGCCTGCCGGCGGCGCGGCCGCGACGCTCGACACCGACCGCAGCGATCCCGCGTACCGGGCCTGGCTGAACGACGCCGTGCGGAAGGTCAAGGCCGACGCGACCCGCTCGGCCGACACCCATCTGCTGTGCTTCCCGCTGCCGGAGCACTGGGGCATCGACCTGTATCTCAAGGACGAGTCGACCCATCCGACCGGCAGCCTCAAACACCGGCTGGCGCGCTCCCTGTTCCTCTATGGTCTCTGCAACGGCTGGATCCGCCCCGGACGGCCCGTGATCGAGGCCTCCAGCGGCTCCACCGCGGTCTCCGAGGCGTACTTCGCCAAGCTGATCGGGGTGCCCTTCATCGCCGTGATGCCGCGCACGACGAGTCCGGAGAAGACCCGTCTCATCGAGTTCCACGGCGGCCGGTGCCATCTGGTGGACGACCCGCGGACGGTCTACGAGGTCTCGGCGGCCCTCGCCGCCGACTCCGGGGGCCACTACATGGACCAGTTCACCTACGCCGAGCGGGCCACGGACTGGCGCGGCAACAACAACATCGCGGAGTCGATCTACGAACAGCTGCGGATGGAGCGCTACCCGGAGCCCGCGTGGATCGTCGCGACCGCGGGCACCGGCGGCACCTCGGCCACCATCGCGCGGTATGTGCACTACATGCAGTACGACACCCGGGTCTGCGTGCCCGACCCGGAGAACTCCTGCTTCTTCGACGGCTGGACCTCCGGTGACCCGGAGGCGTGCAGCGACAGCGGATCGCGCATCGAGGGCATCGGCCGGCCGCGCATGGAGCCGAGCTTCGTGCCCGGGGCCGTGGACCGGATGATGAAGGTGCCCGACGCGGCGAGCGTCGCCGCCGTGCGGATGCTGGAGCGGGTGACCGGCCGCAAGGCGGGCGGGTCGACCGGGACGGGCCTGTGGAGCGCCCTGAAGATCGTCGCCGAGATGGCGGGGGAGGGGCGCACGGGGAGTGTGGTGACGCTGATCTGCGACGCGGGCGAGCGCTACCTCGACAAGTACTACTCCGACGCCTGGCTCGCGGAGCAGGGGCTTGACATCGCGCCGTACGGCCGGGTGCTCGACACCGTGCTGGCCACCGGGGAGTGGACCGGCTGACGGCCGGCCGGGCGCGACCGGGTCGCAGGCCGCCCGGTCCGGATCGGCCGGGGCGCCTCCGGGGCCGGTTCGGGCTCCGCCCGGTTTCCGGGTCCGCCCGGGTCCGGTCCGGCTCCGGAGCCGTTCAGCCTCCGGGCGCCGACTCCGGTTCGTCCCCGGCGACGACCAGCTCCGGAAGCTGCTCGGCGATCTCGGCCCGCGCCGGCGCCGGCAGCCCGGCGTCCGTGACCAGCGCGTCGACCTCGGCCAGCGCGGCGAAGGAACTCAGCCCCACCGTGCCCCACTTGGTGTGGTCGGCGACGACCACCACCCGGCGGGCCGACCGGACGAAATGACGGTTGGTCTCCGCCTCCGCGAGGTTGGGCGTCGACAGCCCCGCCTCCGCCGATATGCCGTGCACGCCGAGGAAGAGCATGTCGAAGTGGAGCGAGCGGATGGCCTGGTCGGCCACCGGGCCGACGAGCGAGTCCGACGGGGTGCGCACCCCGCCGGTCAGCACCACCGTGGCCGCGGCGCCGTGCTGCCCGCCCGCCAGGGGCGCCACCCCGCCGGGGGCGGTCCGCCGCGCGGCGTGGAACACGTCGGCGACCCGCACGGAGTTCGTGACGACCGTCAACTCCGGTACGTCCAGCAGATGATGGGCCAGCGCGAACGTGGTCGTACCACCGGAGAGCGCGATGGCGCTGCCCGGTGCCACCAGGGCGGCCGCGGCCCGCGCGATGGACTCCTTCGCGCCCGGCTCCAGCGACGACTTCGCCTCGAAGCCCGGCTCGTGGCTGCTCGCCTCGGCGACCGGCACCGCGCCGCCGTGCACCTTCTCGACCATGCCCTGCCGGGCCAGGACGTCCAGATCCCGCCGGACCGTCATGTCCGACACGCTGAGCCGCCGGGTCAGCTCGTTGACCCGGACCCCGCCGCGCCGCCTCACCTCGTCGAGGATCAGGGCCCGCCGCTGCTCCGCGAGGAGGTTCTGATGGTCGCTCACGCCGGCTCTCGTCCCTTCGCCGCATGCCCGTCGCCCGACGGTCACATCTTCCCACGGACCTGCGGCCCCGCCCGCGGGCGCGGGCGTTGTGCCGCTACCGTGCTCATCCGATCACGATCCGGCCTCGCCTCGGCGGGGACGGCTGCGGGCGGCCGCCCGCGGGCGGGATTCTGGTCTGCTGAGGACGTACGGATCGGGGGAGATCATGACGGCGGCAACACGACCGGGCGCGGCAGGCCCGGAGCACCCGGAGCACGACGGGCGGCAGCCCGGGCCCGGGGCGGGCGGACCGGACGCGACGGCGGGGGACGGTGACGGGTTCGCGCTCGAACTGCTGGTGCACGGCGTCGGCGGCACGACCCCGCAGGAGATGCTGGAGGACCCGCGCACCGAACGCGTCACCGGGGACCACACCGCCGGCATCCACCGGCGCGCCGACGACGTGGACGCCGAGCAGCACCCGGAGAAATACCGCGAGGAGCCGGTCCCGGAGGCCTACTGCTGGTCGGGCCTGACCTCGGGCAACGGCTCCCGGGCGCTCTGGCTGCTCCTGCTGCCCTTCATGGTCGTCAACATCGCGCACTGGATGCGTCCCTCCGTCGAGGTGCCCGCACGCTCCCGCGCGGTCCGGGTGCACGGCCTGCTGGTCCGGCTCGTGGCGCTCAGCCTGACGGTGCTTCTGGTGGCCGCCGCCTGCGAGGTCGCGCTCGATCTGGCCGCCTGGCAGTGCGCCGGCTCCGAGCTGTGCGCCGCGCGCCGGGACTGGCTCGGCTTCCTCGCCCCGGAGGACGGCAACTGGTGGGGGCAGCCCGGGCGCCGGCTGGCGCTGGCCGCGCTCGTGCCCACCGCCCTCACCGGGCTGCTGTGGTGGCTCTCGCACCGCACCTGGAGCGCGTACGAGTCGCAGCCGCCGCCCGCGCACGAGGCCGTCACCGAGAACGACCCGGAGGCGGGCGCCCGTCCCGCCCTGTGCCTCCCCGGCTTCTGGTACGGCCGCCGGCTCGTCGCCCGGCTGCGGGCCGCGCACACCGCGGCCGGGTTCCTGACGGTGGCCGCCGCGCTCGCGGCCGCCGCCACCCGCCACGACCGCAAGCCGGGCGGCAGCCCGTGGCTCGACGCCGCCGGCTGGGCCGTCGAGGTGGCCCTCGTCGCCGCCGGGGCGTTCGTGGTCTGGGTGGTGTGCGCCCGGGGCCGCAGCGAGTCGGCCCCCGACGACCGCCTCGACCGGGCCGTCGTGCGATTCCTGCCCGGTGCCGCGCTCGCCCTGCTCGCGCTCACCGCCCTGCACGCCGCCTGGTCGCGCCCCGGCTGGACGTCGGGCGGTCTGCTGCCCGGCGACGAGGCCTTCGGCGTCATCGCGCTCGCGCAGGGCGCGCTGGTCATCGCGCTGGCCGTGGTCGGCCGCCGGATGCACCGGGCCGCGCCGGACCCGCGGGCCGCGCTCCGCGGCTACCGGGGGGCCGCCGTCGCCATGCTCGCCTGCGCCCTGGGCGGGGTCATGTCGGGCGGTGTCGCCCAGCGGGTCGCCGACTGGCTTGACGGCCCGGGCACGCCCGGCATGGACGACGGCTGGATCACCGGTCCGCCGGTCGTGCTGTCCTGGCAGGCGGCCGTCATCCCGGTGATGCTCTTCGCCCTCGTGGTGCTGGCCGCCTACTTCGCCGGGCAGACCTGGCGGGTGCGGCGCGAGGAGATCCGCAAGGTGCGCGCGAGCCATCCGGGGGAGCCCGAGGACTCCTCGCGCACCGGACGCATCGCCGGTACGACCGCCCGCGCCAGGCTCACCGACTGCGCCCCCTGGTTCGTCGGCGTGACGGCCCTGTTCACCGTGCTGCTCGGCGGCGCGGCCGTCGCGGGCGCCTGGCTGAGCAGCGAGGTCCCCGGCCGCGCGGCGGACGGCACGACCGGCGTGGTGGAGGCGCTGGCGACGACGACGCAGGCGGTCGGTTCCTGGCTGATGGGGCTCGGCTTCATACTGTTCATCGCCGGCGGCCGCCGTGCCTACAAGGACGCCTCGGCCCGCCGCACCATCGGGATCCTCTGGGACGTCGGGACCTTCTGGCCCCGCGCGGCGCACCCCTTCGCGCCGCCGTGCTACGCCGAGCGTGCCGTGCCCGACCTCAGCTGGCGGATGGACACCTGGACCCGGCTCACCGGTGGCCGGCTGGTGATCTCCGGGCACTCCCAGGGCAGCGTGCTCGCCGCCGCGGCGGTGTGGCAGCTGGACCCGGGCACCCGCCGCCGGGTGGCCCTGCTGACGTACGGCTCACCGCTGGAACGCCTCTACGGCCGCTGGTTCCCGGCCTACTTCGGCCCGGGCCCGCTGCACGCCCTGCACAGCGAGATCCACTGCTGGCGCAACCTCTGGCGGGAGACCGACCCGATCGGCGGTCCCGTGCTGCTGCCGGGGGCCGCCTGCGACGCCGAGGCCCACGAGCACGACGTGGACCGCGGCCCGCTCCGCGACCCGCTGGAGTACGGCCGTACGCTGCTGCATCCGCTGCCCGCGCCGATCCTCGGCCACTCCGAGTACCAGGCGGACCCGGTCTTCGCCGAGGAGCGGGCCGGGCTGCTGGAACGGCTTCCCGAGGTGCCCCGGCAGCGCGCCACGGCCCGGCTCGGCGGCGCGAGGCCCCCGGGCGCGGGCACGGCGGCCGCGGGGTCCGCGGGTCCGGGCACCGCGGGCCGTCCGGGCCCGCCGGGCGGCCCCGCGGATCAGGAGAGTTCGGGAAGGTCCTCGGGGTAGAGCAGCGTCAGATCGTCGGTGGAGGGCCGGGTCAGCTGCGCGACCCGGCCCGCGTGCCGCTCGACCATCGCCTCGAAGGTCTGCCGCGCGGTGCGGCCGTTGCCGAACCCAGGCCCCTTGGGCAGCGCCGTGAAGTACTTCAGCAGCGCTTCCGCGGCGCCCTCGCCGATCCGGTACTCGTGCTCGTCGGCCTGCTGTTCCACGATGCGCAGCAGTTCCTCGGGCGCGTAGTCCCCGAAGGTGATGGTCCGGGAGAAGCGGGAGGCGACACCCGGGTTGACCGACAGGAAGCGCTCCATCTCGGAGGTGTAGCCCGCGACGATCACCACCACCGACTCCCGGTGGTCCTCCATCAGCTTCACCAGCGTGTCGATCGCCTCGCGGCCGAAGTCCCGTCCGGAGTCCTCCGGGGAGAGCGCGTACGCCTCGTCGATGAAGAGCACACCGCCGCGCGCCCGGTCGAACGCCTCCTGGGTACGGATCGCGGTGGAGCCGATGTGCTCGCCGACCAGGTCGACCCGGGACACCTCGACGAGATGGCCGCGTTCCAGCACGCCGAGCGACGCCAGGATCTCCCCGTACAGCCGGGCGACCGTCGTCTTACCGGTGCCGGGGGAGCCGGTGAAGACCAGATGGCGGCGCACGGAGGCGGCCTTGAGCCCGGCCTCCCGGCGCCGCCGGCCGACCTCGATCATGTCGGTGAGCGCCCGGACCTCCCGCTTGACGCTCTCCAGCCCGACCAGCGCGTCCAGTTCGCCGAGCACCGCTTCCGACGGCCGCGCGGACACGGTCTCCGGCGGCGCGGCCGGAGCGGCCGGCATGACGGGATCCGCGGCGCGCGCCGCGGGCACGGGCGCCAGCAGCCCCGCCGTCCGGGCCGCGGCCTGCGATCCGGTCCCCGCGGTGGTCAGGGACCCGGTCCCGGCTCCGCCCGTAGTGGTGCCGGCGGGCGGGGCCGCGCTCTCGTCGCTCGTGCAGTCCTCCTTCACCGGGCCGCCGTGGTCGCCGTCCCCGCGTGCGGAGCCGGTGTCGGCGAACTCGTAACCCCCGCGTGCGCAGCGTTCGGTGCGGCAGCGGCTCAGCGTCGTTCGGCAGCCGTCGATGATGTGGAAGCCGTAGCCGCCGCTGTCCGTCACCCGGCAGGACCGGAAGGTGCCGCGGGCTCCGGCGGACACGTAGAAGCCGGCCTCCGCCGGGGAGCCGACGGTGCAGCGTTCGACGGTGGGGTCGGCGCCCTTGGTGACGATGAGGCCGGTCGCCGTGTCGTCGATGGAGCAGCCGGAGAGCGTGCCACCGGTTCCGTGGTCGCGGAACCAGGCGCCGGTGGCCGCCCCGCGGATCCGGCAGTCGTCCAGTTGGGCGGTGGCGCCGTCGCTCACCGAGACAGCGGTGTTGCGCACCTGCGTGATGTCGCTGTCGACGACATCGGCCCGCGAGCCGCGGTCGAGCACGAACAGGGCGTCGGGCACGTCGTGCAGCCGGCAGGAGTCGAGCACGGCCGCGGCGCCGTCGCTGACCCACACTGCCGGGTAGTCACCGGTGCTGTCGTGGATCTCGCTGCGGTGCGCGTCGACGCGGGTCCCCGGGTCCCACACCGACAGCCCGTTGCGGCCGAAGCGGCGCACCTTGCTCCGGGTGAGGGTGAGCACCGACCGGGAACGCAGGTCCACGGCGTTCTCCGGGATGTCGTGGACGTCGCAGTCGGACAGGGTGAGCGTCGCGTCGGTGTCGAGGGTGACGCCGTCCGCGGAGGTCCGGTGCACGGTGCAGTCGCTGAGATGGCCGGTGGCCCGGGAGGCGACCCGTACCCCCGCGCCCTTGATCTCGTACACCTCGCAGCCCACGGCCTCCAGCGAACTGCCCTCGCCGGACAGCGAGATGCCCGCCCCCGAGGCGTGGTGCACCCGGCAGCGCTCCAGGCGCGGGCGCGCCCCGTCGTGCACGGCCACGCCGGCCTGTCCCGCCGCGACGACCTCGCAGTCCTCGAAGGTGCCGCCGGAACCGCCGTGCAGGCTGAAGCCCATGCCGCCGGGGTTGTCCACCGTGCAGCGGCGCACCGTCGGCCGGGCGCCGCCGCGGACCTCGACGCCCGCCGCGGACCGCGTCGCCACCCGGATGCCGGTCAGCTCCGGGGAGCCGTCCTCGACGAGCAGCGCGGGCGCGGCCCCGTCCTGGCCCTCGATGTGCAGGTCGCGGACGATCGCCGAGGCCTGCACGGTCAGGGCGACCCCGTCGACCGGGGCGAGCCGCACCGAGCCGCGGGCGCTGTCGGAGCCCCGCAGGGTGACCGCCTGCCGGACGACGAGGTTCTCGCGGTACGTGCCGGGGGCTATGGAGAGGACGTCGCCCTCTCCGGCGGCCTCCAGGGCCGCGGCGAGAGAGGCGTACTCGCCCGTTCGGCGCCGCCACCGCGACGTACCGGTGTGCGTCACCTGGACCGTGCCCTGTGGTGCCATGCTGGTGCTGTGCCCCCACCTCGTGCGTCAGTTCGCCGCGTACGGCGTGTGTGCCGGGGAGCCACCGTAGCGCGCGCGGGGCGGGGAGTTGACCGCACCGCCGCCTCCGGCGGTCCCGCTCCGGCGCCCCGCGGCCCGGTGCCGCTACGGTCCGCGGGGATCAGGCAATGATCTCCACGGGATCGCCCAGGCGCAGCCGGCCGGTGCCCTCGGGAACCAGATTCTGGCCGAAGACCAGCCGGTCCCCGAACCGCCGGTGCCGGGCGAGCGTGCGCAGCGGCTCCTTGCCGCGCTCGCCCGTCCGCTGGTCGGTGGTCGTGATGACACAGCGGCTGCACGGCTTCGCCACCCGGAAGGTGACCTCCCCGATCCGGATCCGGCTCCAGTCGTCCTCCGCCCACGGCGCCGTTCCGTCCACCACCACATTCGGCCGGAAACGATCCATGGGCAGCGGGCCCTCGTCGGCGTGGTCGCCCTGCGCGATCAGGGAGTTGAGGGCGTCCAGCGACGCGACGGTGGTGAGCAGCAGCGGGAAGCCGTCGGCGAAACTCACGGTCTCGCCGGGGCGGGCGTAGGCCGGGTCGACCGGCCGGCGGCGCGCCGGGTCGTCGAGATGGAACAGCCGCACAGCGGTGCCCAGATACGCGCTGAACCAGGCACCGGCCGCCGGGTCGGCGGCCACCGCCTCGACCTTGTCCCGCCAGAGGGCCACGGGCGTGCTGTCCCCGGGCGGCGGGACCGCCACGGTCAGCGGCTTCCTCCCCGGTGCGGTGACCTCGATACCGCGCTCCGGTTCCGGCCGGTCCCCCGCCGGCACGGCCGTGACCGGCGCCAGCTCCGGATGCTCCCGCTGCGTGACCAGCCGGCCGTCGTCACCCGCCAGCAGCCATCTCCGGTCCCCCGCGAGACCCCACGGCTCCACGACGGCCTCGCCGGGAGCATGGCCGGCGAGCGTCTTCACCGGATAGACGTGCAGCGCACGGAGTGAGGGAGTCGGCATGCGGCCAGTGTGCCAGCCGGGACGGACAGTTGTGCGAGCCCGTACTCCCGCCGGCCGTGTCAGTAACCGCGGCCCTGGTACTGCTGCTGGCCGTAGGGATCGTGGTACGGGGCGGGGGCGGGCCGGGGCGCGGCGGGCCGGGGAGCCTGCGGGCGGGGCGCCGCCGGACGCATCGCCTCGTAGCCGTGGCCGCCCTGCGGTGCGCCCTGGTGCTGCTGCGGGCCGGGATAGCCGCGCGGCGCGCCGGACTGCTGCGGGATGTACGGCGACGGGGCCTGCTGCAGCGGCGCGTGTTGCTGCTGGGGTCCGGGGTATCCGTAGCCGGGCGAGGGCTGGGACGGGCCGGAGGGCAGCGCCGGGAGCGCGGACGGAAGCGCCGGCAGATGACTGCCGGTGTCGTAGGCCGCGGGCACCCGGATGGGCGCGATCTGAGGGGTACCGCGCTCTGCGACGAGGCTGTCGTAGATCGGGGTGTCGGGGAAGGAGGGCGCGGAGTAGTAACCGCCGCCATAGGTGGAGCGGGGGGAGGTCATGCTGCATAAGTTAAGCCCACGATGTGCTGATTGGGGAGACCGATAAGAAGGTTGTTTCCGGTGATCGGAGCGGCTGTCAATCACCAATGTGGGTGAAGTAGTTCAAAACGGTCCTCATGGCGCGTTGAGATCGCGTAAAGGCGGTGTTCTTGGCCGGTTACCGACGGTTGCAGCGAGGGAGTCGGTACCGCACGCACGGGAGGCGGCCATAGGTTGGTTCCGGACGAATCAGTGCCGGGCTCCCCGGCAGGTCGACGAGGAGGGGGCCGCGTGTCGATGCGCAAGGGTTCCAATGTTCCGGTTCCGGCGTCCGCGGTGCGGGTCGAGCTCGGCTGGCGGACCGGCCCCGGTGTGCCGGACGCGGACGCCTCGGCTCTGCTGCTCCAGGCCTCGGGCAAGGTCCGCTCCGACGGGGACTTCGTCTTCTACAACCAGGCCGCGCACGCGTCCGGGGCGGTCCGCCACACGGGCAAGCGGACCGCGGGCGACCAGGTCACGGACACGCTGGAGGCCGACCTCGGCAAGATCGAGCCGGAGGTGGAGACCGTTGTGCTCGCGGCCTCCGCGGACGGCGGGACCTTCGGCCGGGTGCCCGGTCTGCACATCCGCGTCCTGGACGCCGCGGGCGGTGCCGAACTGGCCCGCTTCGACAGCGAGGACGCCACCGTCGAGACGGCGTTCGTGCTCGGCGAGCTCTACCGCCGCCAGGGTGCGTGGAAGTTCCGCGCCGTCGGACAGGGCTACGACACCGGTCTCGAGGGACTCGCCCGGGACTACGGGATCG
>NZ_WHPN01000211.1 GCF_009735685.1 Streptomyces lycii
CCACGTCCACGACCGCGGCACGGCTCCGGCCTGCCGCCGCGGGACGGCCCCGTACCCCGATGACGGGACCGCCCCGTGCCCCGGACACCACCCCGTGGCCCCGGGTGCCTCCTCGGCGCGCTTCGGCCGGCCCGGGCGTACGGGCCCCGCCGTCGCGCGGAGGGCCGCCGTCGCCCGGTATCTGCTGCCCGCCGCCGGGCTGCTCGCCGTCGCGTACGCGCTGCGCCCCGCGACGGCCGCCGAGGCGCCGCACCGCTGGCTGCTCGCGGCGGCCGGAGCGGTCCTCGCGGTGGCCGGGGCCTGGTCCTGTCTGCGGCGCGGTCCGCTGCGACTCGCGGACGCCCCGCCCGGCGCGGCGCCGCTGTGGACCTGCTGGCTGCTGGGCTACGCGCTGGGCGGTGACGCGCTGCTCGCGGCGCTGCTCGGCGGCGGCCCGGACAGCCTCCGGATCGGCACCGGCCCGTACGCCGCCGTGACCGTCCTGGCGCCGGCCCTCGCGGTCGGGCCGGCGGCCTGGTGCGCCCACCGGTTCGCGCTGCGGGTGCGGCGGGCGCTGGCCGGATGCCGGGGGCCGCGTGACTTCGCGGGCCGGGTCCGGCCGGCGCTGTTCGCGGCCGTCGC
>NZ_WHPN01000212.1 GCF_009735685.1 Streptomyces lycii
AGCGCCGATGGTACTGCAGGGGGGACCCTGTGGGAGAGTAGGACGCCGCCGAACAATCTTTGAAGGACCCCTGGTCCTCAGCGTTCATGCTGAGGACCAGGGGTCCTTTTTGTTTTCCGGTCGATGCGCGCCGGCCTACGGAGCGCGCGAGAATGAGTGCAGTACCCGCAGACAGGAGCATGTCGATGTCCAGCAACTCGCCGGAGGAGCGTCCGGAGCGCTCGGACCGTCCCCGGAGCCGTCAGGAAGGCGGTGACCGGCGGGATGGCAGGCCCGGCTTCCGGCGCGACGATCGACGTGGTGAGCGTCCTGGTTTCCGGGGTCGCGACGACCGCGATGGTTTCCGTGGGCGTGAGGATCGGGATCGGCGTGATGAGCGTCCGCGGGGTCCGCGTCGGGA
>NZ_WHPN01000213.1 GCF_009735685.1 Streptomyces lycii
AACGGCCGGCACCGCCCCGCCGGTACGGCCCGCCGCCCCGGAGCCCGGGTCCGGTCCCGAGCCCACCGGGTCCGGCCCCGCGGAAGCCCTGCCGACGCCCCCGGCCGGGGAGGACTCCGCGCCCCACAACGAGCCGACGATCCCCGCCTACCTCTCCGAGGCCGTCCGCCGGATCAACGAAGCCATCCGGCTCGGCAACATCACCTCGGCCGCGGCGATGGCCCAGCAGAGCACCGCGTCCGCGGTCGAGGCGTTCGGCGAGGAACACCCGCACGTGCTGAACCTGCGGGAGCTGTGCGCCTACGTCGCCTATCTCGCGGGCGACCCGGCGCGCTCCATCGCGATCTCCCTCGACACCGCCCGGGTCCGCCGGCGGCAGGGCGACCCGCGGGCGTACCAGAGTGTGCTCCAGGCGGCCGCGGCCTGGCGTACGGAGCCCGATCCGCACGCCGGGCTGCGACTGGGCCGGGAACTGGTCGAGCTGTGGTCCGAACTCGCCTCGGCGGCGGGCCCCGCCGCCTCGGACATCGCTCAGCTGGAGGCCGCCCGGCGGCGCATGGAACGGCTGGCGGAACGGGCCCGCGGCACGGCGCCGACCGGCCGCTGAACGCGCGGACGGGCGGTGCGCCCGAGATTCCTCGGGGGCACCGCCCGTCCCACACGGTCCGGCCGCGGCCACGGGTCCGGCGCGCACCGGTGAGCAACCGGGCCACCGGGCCACCGGGCCACCGGGCCAAGTCTCCGGGGCGGCCCGCGCCCCGGCTCCGGGCGGCCCGTGCCAGTCCGCGCCCGGCCCCTCCTTCAGGGGCCGGGCGCCCGGGCTTCCGCCCCCGCCCCTCGGTCCCCGGCTGCGCTGCCCGTCCCGGGACTACGCCGGGGCCGCGCCCGGTTCGTCGTCATCGTCCTCCGGGAGTTTGCAGACCCGCTCCAGGAAGACGGCCGCCGCGACCACACCGACGGACGCCAGCACCGACAGACCAGCGTACAGCGCCTGGTCCCGGCGCATCCCGGCGTCCAGGCTGTCCAGCAGCAGGAACACGCCGACGCCGCCGTAGCCACCGGCCACCAGCGAGGCGACCAGCGCGCTCGCCTGGCCGAAGACCACGGCACGGGCGGCCACCATCGGGTCGACACCCTTCGCGCCCGGCACCCGCTCCCGCTGGGCCTTCAGCCGGGCCCGCAGCGCGAGGGCCGTGGCGGCGAGCACCACGGCGATGACCGCCAGCACGACCGGCGCCGCGACGGGCACGCCCGGCAGCGTGCCGTAGGCGTTCCACAGCCGGGCCGCCGCCCAGGAAAGCACCCCGGTGACGACGAAGATACCGCCGAGCACCCTGATCCGAAGTTGCTGCACCGAGCGCTCGCCTCGCCTCTCCGTGGTCCACCGCACACTGCCGGGATCAACGCTACTCCGGCAGCCGGAGTTCCAGGTCGGCGCGCGGTTCGACACCCTCCCGGCCGACCCCGGCCAGCAGCTCGGCCACCGGGCCCCGGCCCGGCAGCTCCGCCGACGGGTCGACGTCGAGCCACGGGACGAGCACGAAGGCGCGCTCGTGCGCCCGCGGATGCGGCAGGGTGAGCGCCGGGTCGTCGGAGACCACGTCCTGGTAGGCGACGATGTCGACATCCAGCGTCCGCGGGCCCCACCGCTCGTCGCGCACCCGCTCGAAGGCCTCCTCGACGGCCTGGGCCCGCTCCAGCAGCGACACGGGCGGCAGCGTCGTGCGCACCAGCAGCACGGCGTTGAAGTAGGAGGGCTGCGAGGCCGGATCGACGCCCCACGGCTCCGTCTCGTACACCGCGGAGACGGCCTTGACCCGGACACCGGGCGTGTCCTCCATGGCGTCGACCGCGCCCTGGAGGGTCTCCAGGCGGTTGCCCAGATTGCTGCCGAGGGCGATCACAGCCCACTTCGGGTTGCTGAGCGTCACATCGGCGGCGTCCACCCACTCCGCCACGGAGGCGGGGACGGGCTGCACGGTCGGGTCGCTCGAGGTCATGCGCGGCTCCGGGTGATGGTGATGGTCACGTCGTCGAACGGAACGGCGATCGGCGCTTCCGGCTTGTGGACGACGACCTCCACCTCGCGCACCGGTTCGTGCCGCAGGCAGCGGTCGGCGATCCGCTCGGCGAGCGTCTCGATCAGATCGACCGGCTCCCCCTGCACGACCGCGGCGACCTCCTCGGCGACGATGCCGTAGTGCACCGTCTTCGTCAGGTCGTCGTCGGCGGCCGCGGGACGCGTGTCCAGGCCGAGCACGAGGTCCACCACGAAGATCTGGCCCTTCTCCCGCTCCTCGGGGAAGACCCCGTGGTGCCCGCGGGCCCTGAGGCCGCGCAGCGCGACACGGTCCACGCGAATCACTCCAGCTGGTCGATCGGATGTACCGGCATTTCCGGGCACAGCGCGCGGTCGCGAGCCGTCCACCCGGCCGCACGCCCCGAACACCATCCGGGCACGAACCTACCGGCGGGCACCGACAACGACCCTCCCGTATGGCGGGCGCGCGAACGGCGGACGAACGACACGACGATCGGGTGGCCCCCAGCGCTGGTCCACACGTGGGGCCGCGGCTGCCCGCACCCCACCGTCTCACCCATACCCGGCAGCCGCACGGTCCCAACGGGTGACCTGTGCCACCCGGACGGACCACGGGCCCCGCCCCGCCACGGATCACCGGCCCACCGAGCCGCCGGAACCGCCGGGCCTGCCGAAACCGCCGGGCCGCCCGGCCGCCGGGCCGCCCGGCCGCCGGGCCACGGCACCCTAGACGATGCCGGTCCCGCCCTCGCCGTCGGGCTCCTCCGGCTCGTCGTCGTCCGCGCCCGTGACATCGGCGAGCACCGGCGAGCCGTGGTGGGCCCAGACCCGCCAGCCGTCCCCGGTGCGCCGGAAGACGTTCGTGGCGACGACCAGCTGGCCGACCAGCGGCCCCAGCTCGCCCTCCTCCTCGGCGGGCCCGCCGCTGAGGATGTTCTCCGTGCACGTCACCAGCGCGATGTCACCCTCGACCGACACCTCGACATCGGTCAGGAAGAACTGGATGTACTCGGTGTTCGCCATGATCAGCGCGTACGAGCGGAGCACCTCGCCGTTGCCGCGCAGCACCGGCCACCCCGGGTGCACGCAGCTCACCTCGCCCGGCAGCCACATCGCGGACAGGGCGTCGAAATCGCCCTGCTCCATCGCCTCGTAGAACGCCGTGTTGGCCTGCTCGACCTGTTCCTGGTCCGTACGGGCCGTGCTCACCCGGCGGCCCCCTCGACGGCGCGCGCCACGCGCACCGCGTCCGCGGTGGCCCGCACCTCGTGCACCCGTACCGCCCAGGCGCCCTCCCGCGCGGAGATCGCGGACACCGCGGCCGTCGCCGCGTCCCGTTCCCGCGCGGGCGGCGGACTGCCGTCCGCACCGGCCAGCACCCGGCCCAGGAACCGCTTGCGGGAGGCTGCGACCAGCAGCGGGCGCCCGAGCGCGCGCAGCGCGTCCAGCCGGGCCAGCAGCGCGAGGTCGTGCTCGGCGCCCTTGGCGAAGCCGAGTCCGGGATCGATCACGATCCGCTCCGGGGCGACGCCGCCGGTGACGACCGCGTCCATCCGCTGCCGCAGCTCGCCGACGACCTCGCCGACGACATCGGCGTAGACCGCGCGGCTGTTCATGTCCTCGCTGAAGCCGCGCCAGTGCATCACCACGAACGGCACCCCGGCGTCGGCCACGGCCGGCACCATCGCGGGATCCGCGAGGCCGCCGCTCACGTCGTTCACCAGGGCCGCGCCGGCTGCCACCGCCTGCTCGGCGACCGACGCCCGCATGGTGTCCACACTGACCACGACGCCCTCGGAGGCAAGGCCGCGCACCACGGGCACGACCCGGCGCAGCTCCTCCGCCTCGTCCACCCGGGGCGCTCCCGGGCGCGTCGACTCGCCCCCGACGTCGACCAGGTCGGCGCCCTCCGCGGCCAGCTCCAGGCCGTGCTTGACGGCGGCGCCGGTGTCGAACCAGAGGCCGCCGTCCGAGAAGGAGTCGGGCGTCACGTTCACCACGCCCATCACCGCGCAGCGATCCCACTGGGGCAGACCGGCCACCACGCCACGCAAGGTACTCATACCCCCACCTTATGCCCCGGGGACCGGCGCCATCCGGCCGGTTCCGCACCGGCCGCGGGACTACCTGGCCAGTATCAGGCTCATGGCCTCGGCGCGGGTCGTCGAGTCCCGCAGCTGCCCGCGCACCGCCGAGGTGGTGGTCTTGGCGCCGGGCTTGCGGATGCCGCGCATCGACATGCACAGGTGCTCGCACTCGACGACCACGATGACCCCGCGCGGCTCCAGGATCCGCATCAGGGAGTCCGCGATCTGGGTGGTCATCCGCTCCTGGACCTGCGGGCGCCGGGCGTAGACGTCGACGAGCCGGGCGAGCTTCGACAGACCGGTGATCTTGCCGTCGGTGGACGGGATGTAACCGACGTGCGCGACTCCGTGGAACGGCACCAGGTGGTGTTCGCAGGTGCTGTAGACCTCGATGTCCTTCACCAGCACCATCTCGTCGTGGCCGAGGTCGAAGGTCGTGGTCAGGACCTCCTCCGGCCGCTGGTGCAGCCCCGCGAAGATCTCCTTGTACGCGCGGGCCACCCGCGCCGGGGTCTCCTGGAGCCCTTCGCGGTCGGGGTCCTCGCCCACCGCGAGGAGCAGTTCCCGGACCGCGTTCTCAGCCCGCTTCTCGTCGAACTCACCGAGCTGCCGCTCGTCGTCCAGCGCCACCGGGTCGGTCATGTGTGCCTCGTTCCTCGTACTGGTGCGTTCGGCCTGCGCGCGCACGCAGCCCCGCACAGTCCCGCGCCCCCTCGGATCAGAACCGAGGGGGCGCGGGTTTCATTCCGTGACGGTCGGGGTCAGCCGCCGGACCCCGGCTCCTCGGGCAGCTCCACCTTCTCGGTGCTGATCGTCGGGGCCGCGGTGGCGCCGCCGCCCGACTGGGAGCCGTTCGCCATGGTCAGCTCCTTGGGGGAGAGCACCGGCGGCCGGGTGGAGGGGGTGCGGCGGGAGGACCCGGTCCACGCCGGGCGGGCCGGGCGCTTCACGATCGGGGCGAAGATCTCGGCGATCTCCTCCTTGCCGAGGGTCTCCTTCTCCAGCAGCTGGAGGACCAGGTTGTCGAGCACGTCGCGGTTCTCGACCAGGATCTCCCAGGCCTCGTTGTGCGCGGTCTCGATGAGCTTCTTGACCTCTTCGTCGACCAGCGCGGCGACCTCTTCGGAATAGTCCCGCTGGTGACCCATCTCGCGGCCGACGAACGGCTCGGAGTTGTCGTTGCCGAACTTGATCGCGCCGAGCCGCTCGGTCATGCCGTACTGCGTGACCATCGCGCGGGCCGTGGTGGTGGCCTTCTCGATGTCGTTCGCGGCGCCGGTGGTCGGGTCGTGGAAGACCAGCTCCTCGGCCGCGCGGCCGCCCAGCATGTACGCGAGCTGGTCCAGCATCTCGTTGCGCGTCGTGGAGTACTTGTCCTCGTCCGGCAGGACCATGGTGTAGCCCAGCGCCCGGCCTCTGGAGAGAATCGTGATCTTGTGCACCGGGTCGCTGTTCGGAGAGGCCGCCGCGACCAGGGCGTGACCGCCCTCGTGATACGCGGTGATCTTCTTCTCCTTGTCGCTCATGATCCGGGTCCGCTTCTGCGGACCCGCCACGACACGGTCGATCGCCTCGTCCAGGAAATGGTTGTCGATGAGCTTGGCGTCACTGCGGGCCGTGAGCAGGGCGGCCTCGTTGAGGACGTTGCTCAGGTCGGCACCGGTGAAGCCGGGCGTACGGCGTGCGACGGCGCTGAGATCGACGTCGGGCGCGACCGGCTTGCCCTTCTGGTGCACCTTGAGGATCTCCAGCCGGCCCTGCATGTCGGGCCGGTCGACCGCGATCTGCCGGTCGAAGCGGCCCGGGCGCAGCAGCGCCGGGTCGAGGATGTCCGGCCGGTTGGTGGCGGCGATCAGGATGACGCCGCCCTTCACGTCGAAGCCGTCCATCTCCACGAGCAGCTGGTTCAGCGTCTGCTCGCGCTCGTCGTGGCCGCCGCCCATGCCGGCGCCGCGATGCCGGCCGACGGCGTCGATCTCGTCCACGAAGACGATCGCGGGCGCGTTGGCCTTGGCCTGCTCGAAGAGGTCGCGGACCCGGGAGGCGCCGACACCGACGAACATCTCGACGAAGTCGGAACCGGAGATCGAGTAGAACGGGACGCCGGCCTCGCCCGCGACGGCGCGCGCGAGCAGCGTCTTGCCGGTCCCCGGCGGGCCGTACAGCAGCACACCCTTGGGGATCTTGGCTCCCACGGCCTGGAACTTCGCGGGCTCCTGGAGGAACTCCTTGATCTCGTGTAGCTCCTCGACCGCCTCGTCGGACCCGGCGACGTCGGAGAACGTCGTCTTCGGGGTGTCCTTGGTGATGAGCTTGGCCTTGGACTTCCCGAAGTTCATGACCCGGGAGCCGCCGCCCTGCATCTGGTTCATCAGGAACAGGAAGACGACGACGATGAGGACGAAGGGGAGCAGCGAGAGCAGCACCCCGACGAACGGATTCTGCTTCGACGGGGACACGGTGTACCCGTCGGGCAAGGTGTCGCCGTCATTGTCGTTGACCTTCGCCTGAAGGTCCTTCGCGAGCTCGGTGCCCTGGTCGCCGATATAGCTCGCCTGCAGCTTGTCGCTGCCCTCGATCTTGGTGTCGCCCTTGAGCTCGACCTTGATCTTGCTCTCGTCGCCTGTGGTCAGCTCGGCTGACTTGACCCTGTTGTCGGCGATCGCGTTGACGACCTGGCCGGTGTCCACCGTCTTGTAGCCGCCGGACGAACCGACGACTTGCATCAACACGACCACGGCGAGGACGGCCAGCACGATCCACATGACCGGCCCACGGAAGTAGCGCTTCACGTCCATCCATACGGGGCGCGAGCGCCCCGTCCCTCCTGCCACAGTGAGGCACGACAGCCCGTCGGCGAGCCGGCCGTGCGTACGGTGAATTACTCGACCTATTAAAGACTGACCTTCGGACGGTACCCCAGCTTCGTCGCCCGGCGCTGCCCGGGACGGTGAAACACCACCGTCCCGCACCCGTTCAACGCCGCCGGGGCCGCGGAGGTTCCCCGGTGGCCCTCAGCCGCCGTAGACGTGCGGCGCGAGGGTCCCGACGAAGGGCAGGTTGCGGTACTTCTCGGCGTAGTCGAGGCCGTATCCGACGACGAATTCGTTGGGGATGTCGAATCCGATGTACTTGACGTCGATGTCGACCTTGGCGGCGTCCGGCTTGCGCAGCAGCGTGCAGACGTTGAGGGAGGCCGGGCCGCGGGAGCTGAGGTTGGACAGCAGCCACGACAGGGTCAGGCCCGAGTCGATGATGTCCTCGACGATCAGCACGTCCCGGCCGGCGATGTCGGTGTCCAGGTCCTTGAGGATCCGTACCACGCCGGAGGACTTGGTGCCCGCGCCGTAGGACGACACCGCCATCCAGTCCATGGTCACCGGCGAGGAGAGCGCCCGTGCCAGGTCCGCCATCACCATGACCGCGCCCTTGAGGACACCGACGATCAGCAGGTCCCTGCCCGCGTACTCCGCGTCGATCTTCGCGGCCAGCTCTGCCAGCTTCGCGTCGATCTCTTCCTTGGTGATGAGCACCGACTGAAGGTCGCTGCCCATGTCCTTGTCGTCCACCCGCGTCACTCTCGGTCGTTTGCGTCCCGGTCCCGCCGCCGACACGCACGGCCCCGGGGGCCGGTCGTTTCGGACGGGAGGTCGGCTCAGTGCTCGGCGTCGGCCTCGTCGCGTCGCCTGATGACCAGATTGCCACACCGGCGGCGCACCTCGACCCGGCCGGGGAGGTTGATCGTGCCCTGGCCGTGCCAGTCGGTGACCAGCCGGTCCACCTCTTCGATGTGCCGGGCGAAGAGCGATCCGGGGGGCGATCCGGCGGCTACGCAGGCACGGCGCAGCACCCGGCGGCGGACGGCCGCGGGCAGCACGGCGAGCTTGGCGGCGACGAGCGCGGGCGGCCCGGCGGGACCGCCGCCGGCCGGTCCGGTGCCGGAGACGGGGACCGAGTCAGAGGGAGCGGAGGCGGGGGTGGCGGGAGCGGATGTGGGGGCAGTGGGGGCGGATGCGGTGGGGGATGCGGAGGCGGCGGCGGGGGATCCGGGGGCCGGCTGGGCCGGTTCGGCGCGTACGGAGCGCTCGGCGTCGGCGGCCCAGGCGTCGAGGGCGTCCGCGTCGTCGCGGGAGAGCTGGGCGGTGCGGGCCAGCGCCTCGACGACGCCCTTGCCGAGGGCCTTCTCCAGCGCGGGGAGACCCTCCTGGCGCAGCCGGGAGCGGGTGTAGGCGGGGTCGGCGTTGTGCGGGTCGTCCCAGACGGGCAGGGACTGGGCCAGGCAGGCCTTGCGGGCGGTCTGCCGGTCGATGCGGAGGAACGGGCGGCGGTAGCGGCCGCCTTCGCCGGAGACGACGGCCATGCCGGAGAGCGAGCGGGTGCCGGAGCCGCGGGCGAGCCCCAGCAGGACGGTCTCCGCCTGGTCGTCCCGGGTGTGGCCGAGCAGCACGGCGGCGGCGCCGTGCCGTTCGGCGGCGGCGTCGAGGGCCGCGTAACGGGCGTCGCGGGCGGCGGCCTCGGGGCCGCCCTCCCGGCCGACGTCGACGGATACCGCGTCGACGGGGTCGAGGCCGAGGTCGCGCATGCGGGAGGCGACCTCCGTGGCGCGCCGGGAGGATCCGGACTGCAGGCCGTGGTCGACGGTGACGCCGCCGGCGCGGAGCTTCAGCTTGGGTGCCTCGAAGGCGACGGCGGAGGCGAGCGCCATGGAGTCGGCGCCGCCGCTGCACGCGACGAGCACGAGTGATCCGGGGTGGAGGTCTTGGAGGACGCGGCGGACCGCCAGGCGTATCGCCGCGACCGCTGGATGGGGACCCATATCCGGTTCCCTTCCTGTGTCAGGGGTGTCGGAGTCGGTGGCTCGGGGCCCGGGCGGGCGGCCCGGGCCCTCGGCGCACTCAGTCACGCTGAGTGTGTAGATGGTGACAGAGGCGAGTCGTTAACCGAGCATCGCACGCCTACCGGCGTCCCCACGGTCCCTCGGACGGGTGATCCGATGGACTGTTTTACGGCCGTGTCCCCCCGTGACCCGCTCGCGACGCGGGCACCCGGTCCGGGAACGGGAGCGCACGTCTAGGAGTCCGCCTTGCGGTGCACCCGCGCCACCCACTCGGCCGGTTTGGCGATCTCCGCCTTGGTGGGGAGCGTGTTCGGCGAGGTCCAGACGCGGTTGAACCCGTCCATTCCGACCTCGTTCACCACCGCGCGCACGAACCGCTCGCCGTCGCGGTACTGCCGCAGCTTCGCGTCCAGCCCGAGGAGCTTGCGCAGCGCCTGGTCGAGCCGGCCGGCGCCACTGGCCCGCCGCTGCTGGAACTTCTCCCGGATCTCGGCCACCGACGGCACGACGTCCGGGCCGACGCCGTCCATGACGTAGTCGGCGTGTCCCTCCAGGAGCGACATGACGGCGGTCAGCCGGGCCAGGATCTCCCGCTGGGCGGGCGTCTGGACCAGCTCGACGATGCTGGACCCGCTCTCGTCCCGCTCCCCCTCCGGCCGCCCGCCCGCGAGCGACTGGGCGACCTCGCGGAAGCGTTCCAGGAGGGTGCCGGGGTCCACGTCCGTCTCGCCGAGGAAGGACTGGATCTCGCCCTCGATGTGGTCGCGCAGCCACGGGACACCGCTGAACTGGGTGCGGTGGGTCTCCTCGTGCAGGCACACCCAGAGCCGGAAGTCGTGCGGCTCGACGTCCAGCTCCCGTTCCACGTGCACGATGTTCGGCGCGACCAGCAGCAGCCTGCCGCCGCCGTTCTCCCCGGCGGGGAGGTCGCGGGTGCCCGGGGCGAAGGTCTCGTACTGGCCGAGGACCCGGGAGGCGAGGAAGGACAGCAGCATCCCGACCTCGACGCCGGTCACCTTGCCGCCGACCGCGCCGAGGACCGCCCCGCCCGGGCTGCCGCTCCTGCGGGTGCGCATCTTCTCCAGCAGGGGCTTCAGCAGTTCCTGGAAGCCCGCGACGTTCGCCTTGATCCAGCCCGCCCGGTCGACCACGAGGACCGGAGTCCCGTCCCCGGGCTGCGGGTTCACCCCGTCGACGCCCGGAACCGCCATCCGGGTGAACGCCCGCACGTGCTCCTCGGAGGCCACGGCGTGCCGGCGCAACTCGGCGACGACTGCCCGGGCCTCGTCACGGCTGACCTCCGGCCCCGGCCGCACGAGCCGGGTCGCGGTCGCCACCGCGAGGTTCCAGTCGACCATCTCGGCACCACCGATGCTCGTCATGGCTTCACCGTACGTTGCCCGCGCGGCGAGCGGGAGGACAAGCGTCCGGACCGCCCGGCTCGCCGGACCGCGGGTTTCAGCGGCAACCGCAGTTCGCCACGGCCGAGGCCATCCGGTCCAGGGCGGCCTGGGCGCCCTTCGCGTCGGTGCTGCCATTGGTCATGAAGGCGAAGGCCAGCAGCCGCCCGTCGGCGTCCACCACCGTCCCGGCGAGCGTGTTCACCCCGGTGAGGGTGCCGGTCTTGGCGCGCACCATGCCGGTGCCGGCCGAGGCGTCGGCGTACCGGCTGCGCAGGGTGCCGCTGAAGCCGGCGACGGGCAGGCCGGTGAGCACCGGGCGCAGCTCCGGCCGCTCCGGGTCGGCGCTGCGGACCAGCAGCTGGGCCAGCAGCTCGGCGGAGACCGCGCCGTGCCGGTCGAGCCCGCTGCCGTCGGTGAACCCGGCGCCCTTCACCGGCACGCCGAGGCGCGCCAGCCGGTCCCGTACGGCACGGCCGGCGCCCGCGAAGCTCGCGGGCTCACCGGAGGCGACGGCGGTCTCCCGGGCGAGTGCCTCGGCGATGTCGTTGTCGCTGTTGGTGAGGGACCGTTCGACGAGGGCCGAGACGGGCGGCGAGGCGACGGCGGCGAGCCGGTCCGCGCCGCGCGGGGCCTTCGCGTGGCGGGGCTTGCCGGTGACGTCGACGCCCCGGTCGCGGAGCAGTCCGGCGAACGCCTCGGCGGCCTCGCGGGCCGGGTCCTCCGCGCGCGGCGCCGGGCCGCGGTCGCTGTCGTCGAGGCGGCCCTCGTCGGTCATCAGGGCGCTGACCGGGGCGATGTTCTCGTTGGGGCCGATGGGGTGCCGGGCGGGTCCGGAGTAGCGCGAGGTGTCGTACGCCAGCTCGACCTTCGGCGCCGCGGCGCGCTTCCCGCCGTTCTTGGCGCCGCCGTCCCCGCTGTCGCCGTCCTCGCCGTCGCCCTTCCGGTCCTTCCCGGCGTCGCCCTTCGCGCGGTCCTTCGCGCGGTCCTTCGTGTCGTTCCCGCCGTCGCTCCCGTCCTCGCCGCCCCCTCCGTCGCCGTTCCGGCCGTCGTCGTTCCCGGCATCCCCGGCCGCGCGCTCCTTCAGGGCGCGGGCGGTGCGGTCGGCCAGCTGCGGCAGGCTCGCGGGATCGCCGGGCTCCTCGCCGGGAGCCTCCCGGGTCAGCGTCGGGTCGCCGCCGCCGACCAGCACGATCTCTCCGTCCTCCGGCCCGGTGACGACCTCGGTCTCCAGACGGTGGTCGGGGCCGAGCGCGTCCAGTGCGGCCACCGCGGTCGCGATCTTCACCGTGGAGGCCGGCACGGCGGGGGTGCCGGCCCTGCTGCCGTACACCAGCCGCCCCGTCACGGCGTCGACCACCGCGGCGGTGCGCAGCTTGCCCAGCGCCGGATCGCGCAGCAGCGGGTCGAGCGCGTCGGCCAGGCCGCGGCTCGTCGGCGCGGGAGCGTCCCCGGCGGCCCGGGCGGGCATCCCGAGCGCGGCCAGTACGGCGGAGGCGCGGGCGCCGTCGGCACCGCCGCTTCCCGCCCCGTCGCCGTGACGCTCACCACCCTCGCGGTCCTGCGCCGCTGCGCGGGCCCGCTCGGCCGTACGCTGTCCGGAGTCCCAGGGCCCGGCAGCGGTCACCGCCCCGGCTGCCACGGCAAGGCCGAGCACGGCGGAAACGGCCGCCACCTGCCACGACGGCAGGGCCTGCTGTCCTGACACGTGGCGGCCGGGCCACCTGAAACGCCATGATCTGGCCTCGGGCACCTCGGACCAGCCCCTTTCGCAACCACCCACCTGCGTAAGAGACACTTAATCACCAGAAGTATGGCCTGATCATGGAGGAGCCACCCGTGGAGTTCGACGTCACCATCGAGATCCCGAAGGGTTCGCGGAACAAGTACGAGGTGGACCACGAGACCGGTCGGATCCGCCTGGACCGTCGACTCTTCACCTCGACCAGCTACCCGGCCGACTACGGCTTCGTGGAGAACACCCTGGGCGAGGACGGCGACCCGCTGGACGCGCTGGTCATCCTGGATGAACCGACCTTCCCCGGCTGCCTCATCAAGTGCCGCGCCATCGGCATGTTCCGGATGACGGACGAGGCCGGCGGCGACGACAAGCTGCTGTGCGTTCCTGCGTCGGACCCGCGCGTCGAGCACCTCCGGGACATCCACCACGTGTCGGAGTTCGACCGGCTGGAGATCCAGCACTTCTTCGAGGTCTACAAGGACCTGGAGCCGGGCAAGTCGGTGGAGGGTGCCAACTGGGTCGGCCGTGCCGACGCCGAGGCCGAGGTCGAGGCGTCCATCAAGCGCCTGGAGGCCTCGGGCGGCAAGCACTGAGCAGACCCGGCACACCGGTCCGCCCCGGGCGGCGGTCCGTGATCGTCCGTACGAGCGGGCGGGGCATCCCGGAGAGGACGCCCCGCCCGCTCGCTGCGCGCGATGGGCGGACCCGCCGCGGATGCGGCATCGTGAACAGCGTGGCCCACGGGTGGTCTCCGTCGGGCACGTCCCGTCCGGATGTCCCGGAAGACATCCTGAGGGGCACCCGCGGACAGACACCCTGACGGACGTCCCCGACGGGCGTCCGCGACGGACATCCGTGACGGACGTCCCCGACGGGCGTCCCGGAGACACCCGACGGGGAGGCCCGCCGGGAGACCTGCCGGGGGGACCTGGCGAAGAGACGCCCCGGAGAGAACGGCGAGGAGGAACGGAACGACGTGGTGGCGGACCCGAAGCGGCACGGCGGTGAGTCCGAGGCACCGGCGCACCCCGAGGACCGCAAGCCCGTCTCCGACGAGGCGCACAGTGCCTTCACGCCGCCGCTGGGCGTACCGCTGCCGCCGCCCCCGGAGGACGAGCATCCGACGTCGGAGTTCGCCCGGCCCCCGGGGCTGCCGCCGGAAACGCCCGAGGAGCCCGAGGGCTCGGCCTTCTCCCCGCCGGGCGGCCGGCCCGACTTCCCGGCCTTCACCCCGCCGGCGGGCATACCGGTCGTCCGGCTGACGAAGGAACAGCCCTGGCAGGACCGGATGCGCACGATGCTCCGGATGCCGGTCGGCGACCGTCCCGTACCGGAGCGCGCGGAGCGGCACGAGGACGAGAGCGGGCCCGCGGTGCCGCGCGTCCTCGACCTCACCCTGCGGATCGGCGAGTTGCTGCTCGCGGGCGGCGAGGGGGCCGAGGACGTCGAGGCGGCGATGTTCGGCGTCGCGCACGCCTTCGGCCTGGACCGCTGCGAGCCGACCGTCACGTTCACCCTGTTGTCGGTCACCTACCAGCCCTCGCTGGTGGACGACCCGGTGTCGGCCAGCCGTACGGTGCGCCGCCGCGGCACCGACTACACCCGGCTGTCCGCGGTGTTCCAGCTGGTGGACGACATCACCTCGGACGACTCCGAGGTGACCCTCGAGGAGGCGTACCGGCGGCTCGCGGACATACGGCGCAACCGCCACCCCTATCCCGGCTGGGCGCTGACGCTGGCCGGCGGGCTGCTGTCCGGCTCGGCGAGCATGCTCGTCGGCGGCGGCCTGCTGGTGTTCATCGCGGCTGCCGCCGGGGCGATGCTCGGCGACCGGCTGGCGTGGCTCGCGTCCGGGCGCGGGCTGCCGGAGTTCTACCAGTTCGTGGTCGCGGCGATGCCGCCCGCGGCGATGGGCGTGACGCTCGTGCTGGTGCACGCCGACGTCAAGCCGTCCGCGGTGATCACGGGCGGGCTGTTCGCGCTGATTCCGGGGCGGGCCCTGGTGGCAAGCGTGCAGGATGGGCTGACCGGCTACTACATCACCGCCGCGGCCCGGCTGCTGGAGGTCTGCTATCTGATCGTCGGCATCGTCATCGGCGTGCTCCTGGTGCTGGTCGTCGGCGTGGAGCTGGGCGCGAACCTCAGCCCGGACGAGAAGCTCGGGAACGTCTACCGGCCGTTGTGGCAGATAGCGGCGTCGATGGCGCTGGCGCTCTCCTTCTGCATCATGCTCCAGCAGGAACGTTCCACTGTGCTGGTGGCCACGCTCAACGGCGGTGTCGCCTGGGTGGTCTACGGGGCGCTGCACGACGTCGGCGGGATCTCCCCCGTGTTCTCCACGGCGGTCGCGGCGGGCCTGGTCGGCCTGTTCGGGCAGTTGCTGTCCCGCTACCGGTTCGCGTCGGCGCTGCCGTACGTCACGGCTGCCATCGGTCCGCTGCTGCCCGGTAGCGCGACCTACTTCGGTCTGCTCGGCATCGCGCAGGGCGACGTCAACGCGGGTCTGGTCTCGCTCTCCACCGCCGTGGCGCTGGCCCTCGCCATCGCCGTCGGGGTGAACCTCGGCGGGGAGCTGGCGCGGCTGTTCCTCAAGGTCCCCGGAGCGGACCTGGAGACCGGCGACCGCCGGGCGGCCAAGCGGACCCGCGGCTTCTGAACCCGCGGCGCGCCCGGGCGGCACCCGCGCGG
>NZ_WHPN01000020.1 GCF_009735685.1 Streptomyces lycii
ACGGGCCGCCGCCTCCCTCGGCCGTGGGCCTCTTGCGCAGCGGGTCGTCGTCCGGCGGTTCGCCCGGTGGCGGCTGATCGGTGCTCATGCCCGCCAGTCGACAGCGGCCCGGCGCGGCTCGCAGCCCGCACGGGCCGTTCGGGCTACCCGGGCGCACCGCCCGGCGGCCCGAGCCCCGGGCGGGCGTCCGGCTGCGCGTCCGGCTGCGCGTCCGGACGGGCCTTCGGCCCGGAAATCCGGCCGGGCGTCAGGCCGCGCGTCCCGCCGGGCATCCGGCCCCGTGTCAGGCCCGGCGTCGGGTCCGGCGTGGGGCCCGGCGTCGGGACCGGTCCGCGGACGGCACGCCCCGGCCGCGCGCTCGGACGCCCGCGGCGCCGTGCGGCGTGCGTGCCGGGATCAGCCGCCCGCCACGAACGTGCCCGCCGCCTTGTCGTGCCAGCACTGCCGCCAGGGGCGGTCGAACAGGCACCACATCACGTTGACGACACCCAGCACCAGCAGGCCGAGCACGGTCGTGACCAGCCAGCGGCGCAGCGCCTCGCCGAAGCTGGGCGTGTCGTGCGACTCGATGTTCAGCACCTTGATCCCGCAGAGCTTCTTGCCCGCGGTGCGGCCCCACTTGGCGGTCGGCAGCACCTCGTAGCCGATGCCGAGGACCAGCAGCACCGCCAGCACGATCCCGAGATACGTCCCCGTGGTGCCGTCCACCAGCCAGACCGTCACCGTCTCGCCGGTCAGCTTCGCCTCGTCGATCTTCGCGCCGACATGGTCGATGGCCTTGATTCCGAGCGGTACGGCGGCGGCGCCGACCAGCACGCCCATCAGCAGGACGTCGATCAGCCGGGCGACGAGGCGCCGGCCGAGGCCGGCGGGGCGGGCACCGGCCTGCGCCCGCGCCAGCTGCTGGAAGTGGTCGTCGACGGGCGGCCGCCACGGAGTGACCG
>NZ_WHPN01000214.1 GCF_009735685.1 Streptomyces lycii
GTACAGCTCGTGCACCGGGGCGGTCTCGACGATCCGGCCCGCGTACATCACGGCGATCTTGTCGGCGACGTCGGCGACCACGCCGAGGTCGTGCGTGATCAGGATCAGGCCCATGTGGTACTCGCGCTGGAGATCGGCGAGCAGCTCCATGACCTGGGCCTGCACGGTGACGTCGAGCGCCGTGGTCGGCTCGTCGGCGATGATCAGGTCCGGCTCCAGGGCCAGCGCCATCGCGATCATGATGCGCTGCCGCATGCCGCCGGAGAACTGGTGCGGATA
>NZ_WHPN01000215.1 GCF_009735685.1 Streptomyces lycii
GGCGGGACGGCCGCGGCGCAACGGCGGGGCGCGGCCTGCGTAACGGCGGGACGGTCTCGGCGTAACGGCGCTATGCGGTCTGCGTGACGGCGGGCCCGGTACGGAGGCTGTGCCGGTGCCGGTGGGGACGTCGCGGCGCATCACGTCACGTCGGAGCGTGACGGCCCGGGCGGCGCGGCGGTGGCGATGCAGGGCCGCGCGGCGGTGGGGGCGTCGCGGCGGGCCCGGTGCGGACGTCACGGCGGTGGTACCCGATCACGTTCGCCCGTGTGTCTCCTCCGGTTCGGACGGCTCGGGCTCGGCCTGCTCCGGGCGCTCCAGGTCCGGGTCCCAGCGGTCCGGGTCCCAGCGGTCCGGCTCCTGCTGGTCCACGTGCGGCTCCCAGCGGTCCTGCTCCTGCTGGTCCAAGCCCCAGCCCCGTCCCACCGGGCCGGCTGCCGCCCGGGTCGTACTGGTCCAAGTCCCAGCGCCCCGGATCCCAGCGCTCCGGATCCCACCGGTCCGGCCCCTACCCGTCCGGGGCCCGCCGATCCGGCGCTCCTGCTGCCCCGGGTCCTACTCGACCGGGTCCTGCTGATCCGGGTCCCAGCGCCCCAGGTCCCACCGGTCCGGTTCCTGCTCGTCCGGGTCCCGCTGGTCCGCGGTCCGCTCCGGCTCTCTCACGTAGCGCAGGATCCCCCACATGCTCCGGTCGTCGGCGGGATCCTGCGTGCCGCCGGCCCGGCAGGCGTCCAGTTCCTTCCGGAGCGCGCCGGGGTCGGTCCCGGTGCCGATCAGCACCAGCTGGGTGGTGCGCGGCTCGTCGCGGCCCCAGGGGGCCGGCTGGAACCGGAGGAAGCTGCCCACCGCGTGCAGGGTGTACTTCTCGCGGTAGCCGTGGACGCCGAAGTGGACGAAGCCCTTGATGCGGTAGAGCCCGGCGGGCCGGCTGTCGAGGAACTCCATGAGCCGGCGCGGGTCCATGGGCTCCTCGGAGGTGAACGCGACGGTGTCGTAGGCGGCGTGCGGATGCGCGGCACAGTCGTCGTCGCCCCGCAGGTCCTCGAACGACAGCTGCCGGGGCAGCCGGTGGTCGTCCTCCCGGGAGCTGCGGTCGAACAGCAGGTCCGGGTCGATGCGTCCGTAGGACACCGGCAGCACGGGTACGCCACCGGCGAGTCCGGTGAGCGTGCGGAGCAGTTCCTCGCGCCCCGGCCCGGTCACACGGTCCGCCTTGTTGAGCACCACGAGGTCCGCGATGCCGATGTGCCGGTCCAGTTCCGGGTGCGCGGCGCGGGTGCGGGCGAACTCGGCCGCGTCGACGACCTCGACCAGACCGCCGTACACGATGTGCTCGCTGTCCGCGGCCAGGATCATCCGGATGAGTTCCTGCGGTTCGGCCAGGCCGCTCGCCTCGATCACGATGACGTCGATCCCGGCCTCGGGCCGGGCGAGCCGCTCCAGCAGCCCGTCCAGTTCGCTGGTGTCGACGGCGCAGCACAGGCATCCGTTGCCGAGCGAGATCATCGAGTCGACCTGTCCGGCCACCGCCATGGCGTCGATCTCGATGCTGCCGAAGTCGTTCACGACGGCGCCGATCCGGGTGCCCCTGCTGCCGGTGAGGAGATGGTTGAGCAGGGTGGTCTTGCCGGATCCCAGAAAGCCCGCGAGGACGACGACGGGGATCTGCTTCCTGGGCACGGACGGCGCCTCCGGCTTCTGGTCGGGGTCCGGGACGGGGCGGGCGGAACGGCTGCGCCCAGGATAGGAGCCCGGCCTCCGGCACCGTACTTCCGCCCCGCGCCCTCCCACGCGGGCGCCCCGCCCGGTGGCCTTTGTCACGGTCTGCTCCGCGACGCACGCCGAGCGGTGAACTGCGGCCGCCCGCGAACGGCCCAGGTTAGGCTCGCCTGCGTGAACACCTGCACGACGGCCTCCCGGGCCCTGTCCGAGCCCCTGGCCGGCACCGCCGCCACGGCCCGCACCTGGCTGCTGGTCGAGCAGCCCGGCCCCTGGGGCCCGAAGGCGCTCACCGCCAGCCGCCTCGACCCGGCGCTCGGCCGGGCCCTGGAGGCGGCCGCGGAGGGCACCGGAGTCCGCGTCGCGCTGATCCGCCGGCCCGGCCGGCACGCCGACCGGGACCCGTCCGCCGCACGCCGGGTCTACGCCGCGCACACCGTGCCCGGACGCTCGTGGATCCGGAGCGGCGTGCTCAGCGACCCCGCGGGCCTGCCCGCCCTGGATTTCGCCGCGCTCGGCGCGGGCGACCACGGCGGCCTCTGGCAGGCGTACACCGGTGAGCCGCTCGCCCTGGTGTGCACCAACGGCACACGCGACCGCTGCTGTGCCCTCCTCGGCCGCCCGCTGGCCGCCGAACTCGCCGCCGGCAGCCGGCCGACGTGGGAGGTCACCCACATCGGCGGGCACCGCTTCTCGCCGACCCTCTTCGTCCTCCCGTACGGCTACGCCTACGGCCGGGCCTCGGCGCCCGCCGTCAAGGAGATCCTGCACGCGGCGGGCGAGGGCAGGATCGCTTCCGCGGGCGCCCGCGGACGGTCGGCCTGGGACCGCCCGGCACAGGCCGCCGACCTGGCCGTACGAGAACTCACCGGGGAGGACCGCGCCGACGCGCTGACCGTCACGGACACCGCCGCCCGGGCACCGCGCGCCGGGGCCGCGGGCAGCTGGACCGTGACCGTCGCCCACACCGACGGCCGTTCCTGGCACACCGAGGTCGACGCCCGCCCCTCGCTCCCCCGCCGCCCGGAGAGCTGCGGCGCCGCCCCGGGAACGCCCCTGCACATGCTGGTGTCGGCCGTACGCGAGGCCGCCGCGCCGCGGAGCCGGGCATGACGGCGCCCGGGACCGCACCGCCGGGCCCGGCGAGCACGGACCCGGACGCCCCCGCCGGATCCGGGGGGCGTGGTGGCGCCGCGCCGTCCCCGGGCCGGCTGGGCATCGGCTGGCCGCGCCGGGTCTTCTCCCAGGTGCTGCTGGTCCAGCTGGCGATCACCACCGGGGTGACCGCCCTGGTCACCGGGCTGTTCCTGGCCCCGCTGGGCGAGCAGCTGGACGACCAGGCCATGCGGCGGGCCCTGGCGATCGCGCAGACCACCGCCACCCGCCCGGGCCTGGACCGGGACGTGCTCTCCACCCGGCCGTCACCGGACGGACCGGTGCAGGCCGAGGCCGAGCGGATCCGCCGGTCCACCGGCGCCGAGTACGTCGTGATCATGAACACCGCGGGCATCCGCCTCTCCCACCCCTCCCCGGAGCGCATCGGCCACCGCGTCTCCACCGACCCGGGCCGGGCGCTCGCCGGGGACGAGGTCATGCAGATCGACGAGGGAACCCTGGGCCGGTCGGCCCGCGGCAAGGTCCCGCTGCGCGACGAGGACGGCCGGATCGTGGGAGCCGTGTCCGTCGGCATCGGCTACGACAGCGTGCGGGACCGGCTGGTGTCCGCCGTGCCGGGACTGCTGGCGTACGCGGTCGGGGCCCTCGCCGTCGGCGCGCTCGCCGCCTATCTGGTCTCCCGGCGTCTCCAGCGACGCACCCACGACCTGGCCTTCTCCGACATCTCCGCGCTGCTGGCCGAACGCGAGGCGATGCTGCACGGCATCCGTGAGGGCGTCGTCGCGCTCGACGGGCGGGGCCGGGTCCGGCTCGTCAACGACGAGGCGCAGCGGCTGCTCGGACTCGGCCACCGGGCCACCGGGCTGCCGCTGGAGGACGTCCTCGGCCGGGGCCGTACCGCGGACGTGCTCTCCGGGCGGGTGACCGGTGAGGACCTGCTGACCGTCAGCGGCGGCCGGGTGCTGGTCGCCAACCGGATGCCGACCGACGACGGCGGTGCGGTCGTCACCCTGCGCGACCGCACCGAGCTGGAACGGCTCGGCCGCGAACTCGACGGCACCCGCGGCCTCATCGACGCCCTGCGGGCCCAGGACCACGAGCACGCGAACCGCATGCACACCCTGCTGGGCCTGCTGGAACTCGGGCTGTACGAGGAGGCCGAGCAGTTCATCACGGAGGCCGTCGGGGTGCACCGGGCCACGGCCGAGCAGATCACCGAGCGGGTCCGGGACCCGCTGCTCGCGGCGCTGCTGGTGGGCAAGGCGACCGTCGCGGCCGAGCGCGGGGTGGCGCTGCGCCTGACCGGGGAGAGCCTGCTGCCGGACCGGCTGGTCGACCCTGGCGGAGTGGTCACCGTGGTCGGCAATCTCGTCGACAACGCGCTGGACGCGGCCGCCGGCACCCCTCGGGCCGAGGTGCGGGTCGCCCTGCGGGCCGAGGGACGGGCCGCGGTGCTGCGGGTCGGCGACTCCGGCCCCGGGATCCCGCCGGAGCGGCGCGAGGACGTGTTCACCGAGGGCTGGTCCACGAAGGAACCCCCGGCCCACGGCGGGCGGCGCGGCATCGGGCTGGCGCTGGTGCGGCGGCTCGCGGAGCGCCAGGGCGGCAGCGCCCGGGTCCGGGCCGCGGAGGGCGGCGGCGCCGAGTTCACCGTCGTACTGCCGGAGGCGCTGGACGATGCGGTGCGCGGCACCGGGGACGAGGCGCTGTCCGGCGGTACGGCGGCGGACCCGGCCGGGGGGCCGCGGTGATCGGCGTGCTGGTCGTCGACGACGACGTACGGGTCGCCGCGGTCAACGCCGCCTATGTCGAGCGCACCCCGGGCTTCCGGGTGGCGGGCCGGGCGCACAGCGCCGCCGGGGCGCTGGCCTTCCTCGCCGGGCACCCCGGCGTGGACCTGGTCCTCATGGACCACTATCTGCCGGACGGCACCGGCCTCTCCGTCGTCGCCGAACTCCGGGAACGCGGGCACCAGACCGACGTGATCATGGTCACGGCCGCCCGCGACCTGGCGACCGTGCGGGCCGCCATGCGCAGCGGGGCGCTGCAGTACCTGGTCAAGCCGTTCTCCGCGGCCGGGCTGCGGGCCAAGCTGGAGGGCTACGCCGAGCTGCGCCGGGCGCTGGAGGGCGACGGGGAGGCCGAGCAGGGCCGGGTCGACCGCATCTTCGGGGCCCTCGGCGGCGCCTCCGCCGGGCCGGCGGGCGTCCCGAAGGGGCACTCGGCGCTCACCGCCGACCTGGTCCGGGACGTGCTGCGGTCCGCGACGGGCGCCCTGTCGGCGCAGGAGGTCGCGGAGCGCTCGGGGCTCAGCCGGCAGACGGCGCAGCGCTATCTGAAGCTGCTGGAGAGCGCCGGACAGGTGCGCCTCGGCCTCCGCTACGGGGACGCCGGGCGCCCGGAGCACCGCTACGCGTGGGCGGGCGGGGACAGGGCCTGAACGCGCCCCGCCACCGCCCGCGGGCGCTCAGGCGTCGATGCGGGAGCGGTCCAGGGTGGCCGCGGAGTTGGTGATGAACGACCTGCGGGGCGCGACGTCATTGCCCATCAGCAGGTCGAAGACCTGCTCGGCCGCTTCCAGGTCCCCGATGTTGATCCGCCGCAGCGTCCGGTGCCGCGGGTCCATGGTGGTCTCGGACAGCTGGTCGGCGTCCATCTCGCCGAGGCCCTTGTAGCGCTGGATCGAGTCCTTGTACTTGATCCCCTTGGCCTGGAACTCCAGCAGGGTGCTGCGCAGCTCGTTGTCGGAGTACGTGTAGACGTACTTGTCCTGGCCCTTCTTCGGGTGTGTCAGCTCGACCCGGTGCAGCGGGGGCACGGCCGCGAACACCCGGCCGGCCTCGACCATGGGCCGCATGTAGCGCTGGAAGAGCGTGAGCAGCAGGCAGCGGATGTGCGCGCCGTCCACGTCGGCGTCCACGAGCAGCACGATCTTGCCGTAACGGGCCGCGTCGATGTCGAAGGTCCGTCCGGACCCCGCTCCTATGACCTGGATGATCGCGCCGCACTCGGCGTTCTTGAGCATGTCCGCGATCGAGGACTTCTGGACGTTGAGGATCTTGCCCCGGATCGGGAGCAGCGCCTGGAACTCCGAGTCGCGCGCCAGCTTCGCGGTGCCCAGCGCGGAGTCCCCCTCGACGATGAAGAGCTCGCTGCGCTCGACGTCGTCGCTGCGGCAGTCCGCGAGCTTCGCGGGCAGCGAGGACGACTCCAGCGCCGTCTTCCGCCGCTGGGCCTCCTTGTGCTGCCGGGCCGCGATACGGGTGCGGGCGGCCGCCACGACCTTGTCCAGCACGGCCCGCGCCTGCTGCTTGACGTCCCGCTTGTTGGACGTCAGGAAGGCCTTGAGCTCCTTGGCGACGACGCCCGCGACGATCCGGGAGGCGGCCGAGGTGCCGAGCACCTCCTTGGTCTGCCCCTCGAACTGGGGCTCGGCGAGCCGGACGGTGACGACCGCGGTGAGCCCCTCGGTCGCGTCGTCCTTGTTGATGTCGTCCTCGGCGACCCGGAGCACCTTCTGGGAGCGGAGGACCTCGTTGAGCGTACGGGTCACGGAACGCTCGAAACCGGAGACGTGGGTGCCGCCCTTGGGGGTGGCGATGATGTTGACGAACGAGCGGAGGGTGGTGTCGTAGCCGGTGCCCCAGCGCAGCGCGATGTCGACGCCCAGCTCGCGGGTGACCTCGGTCGGCGTCATGTGGCCGCGGTCGTCCAGGACCGGCACGGTCTCCTTGAAAGTGCCCTGGCCGGAGAGCCGCAGCACATCGCAGACGGCCCGGTCCTGCGCGAGGTACTCGCAGAACTCGCTGATGCCGCCGTCGTACCGGAAGGTCTCCTCGACGGGCTTGCGCTGCTCGCCGTCGGGGCCGTCGAGGCCGCGCTCGTCCCGCACCACGAGGGTCAGCCCGGGCACCAGGAAGGCGGTCTGGCGGGCCCTGGCGTGCAGGTGTTCCAGGGAGAGCCGGGCGTCCTTGAGGAAGATCTGGCGGTCGGCCCAGAAGCGGACGCGGGTGCCGGTGCGGTTCTTCGGGACCTTCTTCTTCTTGATCAGGCCGTTGGCCGGGTCGAACGGGGCTTCGGAGCCGGACTCCGTGAAGATCCCCGGGACACCGCGCCGGAAGCTGATGGCGTGGGTGTGCCCGGCGCGGTCGACCTCGACGTCGAGCCGGCTGGACAGCGCGTTGACGACGGAGGCACCGACGCCGTGCAGACCGCCGGAGGCCGCGTAGGAGCCGCCGCCGAACTTGCCGCCGGCGTGCAGCTTGGTCATCACGACCTCGACGCCGGACAGACCGGTCTTGGGCTCGACGTCAACGGGGATGCCGCGGCCGTTGTCCCGGACCTCGACGGAGCCGTCGTCGTGGAGCACCACCTCGATGTGGTCGCAGTGGCCCCCGAGGGCCTCGTCGACCGAGTTGTCGATGATCTCCCAGAGGCAGTGCATGAGGCCGCGGCTGTCGGTCGAGCCGATGTACATGCCCGGACGCTTGCGCACCGCCTCCAGGCCCTCGAGGACGAGCAGGTGCCGCGCGGTGTAGTTGGAGCCGCCGTCCCGGTCTGCCCCGGTCAGAAGCGCAGTGGACGGCACGGACGTTTCGGCGGTCACGCGGTTCGCTCCTCGCTGAATTTCTCGATCAGGCCCGACTCCGGGCGCTGGGCGGCTTGGGTCACCGATGAGAGGGTACCGAGGCCTGGTAGAGCCTTTGTGCAGCCACCCACCGGGAGGGGTCATGCTAGTCCAGACTCGCTCTGGTGTTCGATCCCTCGCGCGGGTGACATGCACATCACGTTCCCTTGGAGGCATGAACCATTTAGGCTCCGGGCACGTCCTCATGAACAACCGGCAATCCCGCCGGGAGGACAGAAACCGACAAGCGCGATGAATACGTAAGCCCAACGCGATACGGCTCATTCGCCGCCACCTGGCAGCATCCGTCCGACTCGGAAGAAATTTTCGAGAGAAAGGCACGAGCGGGAACGTTTTCGGCCTGGTTGGATGTTGACCCTGGTACGACAGCTCGTCGAGCTAGAGAAGAGGCGACGTGACTACTGTTCTGACCCCCGCGAGCCCGCTGACGGCCGCCGACCGCTGCGACCGCTGCGGCGCCCAGGCCTACCTGCGCGTCGTCCTGATGAGCGGCGGTGAACTGCTCTTCTGCGCCCACCACGGGCGCAAGTTCGAGCCGGAACTCAAGAAGATCGCCGCAGAGATACAGGACGAGACCGAGCGGCTCACCGCCGCTCCCGCATCGGCGACCGAAGACGAACGCTGACGCTCCACACGCGACGACGAGCCCCTGCCGGCCCCGGGCCGGACGGCGGGTGCCCGCCTCCGCACGACGGAGGCGGGCACCCGCTCTCGTCGCTTTACCGGCCGCTTTACCGGCCCTTGTCGCCGCGCCCCTCCGCGACCGCCTGCTCCATGGCGGAGATCCGCGTGTAGACCCCGGGACTGCCGGCGTCCCCGCAGCCGCTCCCCCACGAGACCAGGCCCACCAGCCGCCCTCCCGCGACCAGCGGCCCGCCGCTGTCGCCCTGGCAGGCGTCCCCGCCACCGCCCCGCTCCCCGGCGCAGACCATGGAGCGGGCCTTGTACGTCCCGTCGGCACTGCCCGGATAGGCCCGCTCACAGACCGCGTCCTCCAGGATCCGGACCTTCGCCGCGTGCAGCACGGCCGCGTAGTCCCCCTCGCCGGTCGTGTCCCCCCAGCCGTAGACCTCGGCCTCGGTGCCCGGCCGGTAGGCCTTGTCGCCACCGCGCGCCATCGGCAGGGCGTCCCCCTCCGGCAGCTTCCCCGCCAGCGTCAGCACGGCGAGGTCTCCCTCGTTCGTGGCGCTGTCGTAGTCCGGGTTCACCCACACCCGGCGGACGTCCAACTCCTCGCCGCCCTTCGCCCGGAGATCGTTCCGTCCCGCTATGACCTTGAGGTCGCGGACCGCGTCCCGCTCCACGCCCAGCACCTCCCGGCTCAGGCAGTGGGCCGCCGTCAGGACCGTCCTGGACGCCACCACGGCCCCGCCGCAGAACTGGCCGGACCGGGTGTCCCCGAAGCGGTCCCGGCTCGCCAGAGCCACCGCCCAGGGGCTCTCGTCCGTGGCCGCGGGCTGCCCGCCGACCACCACACTGTCCGCTGCCGCGGTGGCGGGGGCCACCAGGGGCACTGCCGCGGCCACCGGTATCAGCGCCAGTGCTCCGATCAACGCTCGCGAGACGGGACGCATACTGTCTCCTCACTCTGCGACGGCACGTGCCGCCTCAGCGTGAAACGCTTTCCGCCCGGCTGCCACCCGGTCGGCGCCACGCGAAGACGCCTCCGGCCCGGAATCCCAAGGGATTCCGGGCCGGAGGCGCGACGTCGCGCGTTCGACCGATCGAGTGATCAGTCGAGGTAGTCCCGGAGTACCTGCGAGCGGGACGGGTGGCGCAGCTTGGACATGGTCTTCGACTCGATCTGGCGGATGCGCTCACGCGTGACGCCGTAGACCTTGCCGATCTCGTCCAGCGTCTTCGGCTGGCCGTCGGTGAGCCCGAAACGCATGGACACCACGCCCGCCTCGCGCTCGCTGAGGGTGTCCAGCACCGAGTGCAGCTGCTCCTGGAGCAGCGTGAAGCTGACCGCGTCGGCCGGTACGACGGCCTCGGAGTCCTCGATCAGGTCACCGAACTCGCTGTCGCCGTCCTCGCCGAGCGGTGTGTGCAGCGAGATGGGCTCGCGGCCGTACTTCTGGACCTCGATGACCTTCTCGGGGGTCATGTCGAGCTCCTTGGCCAGCTCCTCCGGGGTGGGCTCGCGGCCCAGGTCCTGGAGCATCTGGCGCTGCACACGCGCGAGCTTGTTGATGACCTCGACCATGTGCACCGGGATACGGATGGTGCGGGCCTGGTCGGCCATCGCGCGGGTGATCGCCTGGCGGATCCACCACGTCGCGTAGGTCGAGAACTTGTAGCCCTTGGTGTAGTCGAACTTCTCGACGGCGCGGATCAGACCGAGGTTGCCCTCCTGGATCAGATCCAGGAAGAGCATGCCGCGGCCGGTGTAGCGCTTGGCGAGCGAGACCACGAGCCGGAGGTTGGCCTCCAGGAGGTGGTTCTTGGCCCGCCGGCCGTCCTCGGCGATGATCTCCAACTCGCGCTTGAGCTTGGGAGCGAGCTTGTCGGCGTGCGCCAGCTTGTCCTCGGCGAACAGGCCGGCCTCGATGCGCTTGGCGAGCTCGACCTCCTGCTCGGCGTTGAGCAGCGGGACCTTGCCGATCTGCTTGAGGTAGTCCTTGACCGGGTCCGCCGTGGCACCCGCGGCCGCGACCTGCTGCGCGGGCGCGTCGTCCTCGTCGTCGTCGGACAGGACGAAGCCCTGGTTCTCGGGCTGCTCGCCCTCGGCTCCCTCGGCCTTGCCGCCGGCCGGTGCGGCGGCGGTCTCCTCGACCGCCTCGTCACCGTCGAGCGGCTCGTCGGCCGTCTTCTTGGCCGCCGTCTTCTTCACCGCCGTCTTCTTGGCGGTGGTCTTCTTCGCCGCGGTCTTCTTGGCGGTGGTCTTCTTCGCCGCGGTCTTCTTCGCGGGGGCCGCGGGGCTCTCGGCACTGGTCTCGCCCGGCACCTCGACCGCCGGGGCGGGCTCGGCCGGGACTGCGGTCTTCTTGGGCGCGGGGGCCTTGGCGGCGACGGTCTTGGTGGCCGTGCGCTTCGCCGGGCTCTTCGCTGCGACGCTCTTGCGGGTGCGCTTGGGCGCCTCTGCGGCACTGACCATCAGCGTCACACCCTCCTCGTCGAGGACCTGGTTGAGGCTGCGCAGAACGTTCTTCCACTGGGTTGGCGGAATCTGGTCAGCCTCGAAGGCCCGACGCACGTCATCGCCGGCGATCTGCCCCTCAGCCTTTCCCCGCTCGATGAGCGCCATGACAGACTCGGACTCGGCGATCTCCGGCGGGAGCGTACGGGATGTGCTGGCCGACACGAACAACCTCTCGGAACGATGGGAACGGCTTCCGGCACCCTGACCACGGTGGTCAGGAGCCGACGACCGCCGGCGGGGTGGACCGACGGCGCGGGCGGACCGACGGGGAATGCAGCGTCGCGAACGACGTCCGTATTCCTGTTGCGGCCATCACCTCTTAGGTCATCGCGCTTCCGCAGAGAGTGTTACGCCCGTTCCGCGTGGCCCGGGTCACACTTCACGAGCGATTCAAACCTCCACCCGCCCGGCCGGACCACCTCCGCCACGAGCCGCGCGCCGGGCCCGCGACCGCGCGGCCCGGCGGCACCGGCTACATCGTCAGTGCTCGCGGGGCGCGGGCACCACGCGCTCGACATCCGGATGCGCGGTCAGGAGCTGCCGCATCGCGGCCTCCGCCCCGGCGGCGTCCCCCGAGCCCACGGCCTCCACGATCCGGGCGTGGTGCCCGACGGACGCCTCGGTGGGCCGGTCGCAGCCGGTGATCGCTCCGCCGGACACCGCGAGCGCCGAGGAGACGATGCCCGCCAGGTGTTCCAGCATCCGGTTCCCGCCGAGTTGCAGCAGCAGCGCGTGGAACTCGGCGTCGGCGCGGGAGAAGGTGAGCGTGTCGTTCTGCGCCAGCGCGCGGCCCATGATCTGGACCATGTCGGCCAGCCGCTGCTGGGCCTCCTCCCTGCCGTGCCCCGCGGCGAGCCGGGCGGCCAGCGGCTCGATCGTCCAGCGGAGCTCGAACAGCTCGCGGCGCTGGTCCTCCCGCTGTGGCCCGTAGGCCCGCCACTCGATGATGTCCGGGTCGAGCAGATTCCAGTCGCTGACCGGACGGACGCGGGTGCCGACGTTCGGCCGGGCGCTGACGAGACCCTTGGCCTCGAGGACGCGCAGCGACTCCCGGACCACGGTGCGGGAGACCTCGAAGCGCTGGCCGATCTCCTCCGGGACCAGGGGGCGGTCGGCGCCCAGGTCGCCCGAGACGATCATCTGACCGAGCTGCTGCACGAGTTGTCCGTGCAGCCCGCGGCCGCGGTTGCCGGCCGTCCGGCGGCCGACCCGGCCCATCTCCGAGTCGCCTCCCTCCCAGGAGGCGCCTGCGGCACGGTCGCAGACCGGGCCTTCGGCGTAGGAGTAACGGTCAAGCTCGCCCGGGCCGGAGAGGCCGGAGTCGACGGGGCGAGCCGCGGTCATCATGGTGTGCGCAAGGGTACTCACGCATCTTTTGTCGGCGAGCCCCCGGACGCCCTTGAGGTCTTTGCTGAAAAGCACACGAAAGGGTGATCGCCCATGACCGCGCAATTGACGCCGGATCAGCGCGAGTCGGGCGGCTTCCGCAGGGCGGCCCACGGCGTGGCCGCCGAACGGCCCGACGCGGCAGGGAAGCTGCTGACCACGGGGCCGCAACACCGCGCCGGGCGGCCGACAAAGCGAGGGGCGGAACGCCAACGCGCAAGCTTTGCCGTCATGTTGGCACGGCGGCAACGGCCCGCCGGCGTCACGGCTCGGGGCGGAGCATGGGCGGGTTGAGGACGGTCGCCCCGCCCGCGCGGAACAGCTGGGCCGGCCTGCCGCCCTGCCGGGTGGTGGTGCCTCCGGTGGGCACCAGGAAGCCGGGGGTCCCGGTGACCTTGCGGTGGAAGTTGCGCGGATCGAGGGCCACGCCCCACACGGCTTCGTAGACCCGGCGCAGCTCTCCGACGGTGAACTCCCGCGAGCAGAAAGCCGTGGCCAGCGACGAATACTCGATCTTGGAACGGGCCCGCTCGACACCGTCCGCGAGGATGGTCGCGTGGTCGAAGGCCAGCGGGGCGCCCTCCTCCTCGTCACGGCTTGCTCCGTCCCGGCCCGCGCCGTCCCGGCCGAGCAGGGACTCGACCGGGGCCCAGCGGGCGCTGTGCGCGTCACCTCCCGCCCGGGGTGCCGGAAGGTCGGGTGCCAGCGCGAGATGGGCGACGCTGACAACACGCATCCGCGGGTCGCGGTCCGGGTCTCCGTAGGTCGCCAGCTGTTCGAGATGGGCGCCGTTGACCGGTGCGGGCCCCGTGGGATCGTGTGCCAGCAGCCCGGTCTCCTCGATGAGCTCCCTTGCGGCCGCGGCGGCCAAGTCCTCGTCCGCCCGGACGAATCCGCCGGGAAGGGCCCAACGGCCCTGGAAGGGCGGCTCACCCCGCCGGACCGCCAGGGCGCAGAGCGCGTGGCGGCGCACGGTGAGCACGACCAGGTCGACGGTGACGGCGAAGGGCGGGAAGGCCGACGGGTCGTAGGGCGACATGCCGCGATCATAGTCGTCTCCCTGACGATAAACGGGGTGGTTGAGGCAGGCGGCGGCACGGCGGTCCGGGCACCGGACCCCGGGGCCGCACCGCTCC
>NZ_WHPN01000216.1 GCF_009735685.1 Streptomyces lycii
GACGCCCATGGCACGGGCCATCAGCGCCCGCGCCTCGGCGTCGCCCGGCGCGTACTGGAGCGCGACGGCCGTCTCCGCGACGGCCGCGTCACCCAGTCCGGCGTCCAGCAGCAGCCCGGCCAGGTGCAGCCGCAGCGGTACGTCGTCCGGCGCGGCCGCGACCGCCGCCCGCAGGCTCCGGATCAGAGGGGTGTCGTCTGGCATGCGCCAACTGTACGAAGCCCCTCCGACAGTGCCCCCGCAGGGCGCCCCCGCGAGCGGCGGTACCCCGGCCGGCCCCTACAGCGGCGGCAGTTCCGGCGGGGTCTTCGCCGGGTTCTCGGCGAGCGCCGCCAGGGCGATCCGTACCGCCTCGTCCAGCTGCGGGTCGCGGCCGGCCGCGTAGTCCTGCGGGGTGTGGACCACCTCGACGTCCGGGTCGACGCCGTGGTTCTCCACGCCCCAGCCGTATCCCTCCAGCCAGAAGGCGTACTTGGGCTGGGTGACCCGGGTGCCGTCGACCAGGTCGTAGCGGCTGTCGATGCCGACCACGCCACCCCAGGTCCGGGTGCCGACGACCGGCCCGATGCCCAGGGCCCGGACGGCGGCGTTGACGATGTCGCCGTCCGAGCCGGAGAACTCGTTGGCGACCGCGACGACCGGGCCGCGCGGCGCGTCCTGCGGATAGCTGTGCGGGCGCATGCCGCGCGGCACGTCCCAGCCGACGATCCGGCGGGCGAGCTTCTCCACCACCAGCTGCGAGGTGTGGCCGCCGCGGTTCTCCCGGACATCCACGACCAGTCCCTCACGGGCGACCTCGACGCGCAGGTCGCGGTGGAGCTGCGCCCAGCCCGAACCGACCATGTCGGGGACGTGCAGATAGCCGAGCCTGCCGCCGGACTTCTCGTGGACGTAGGCGCGCCGGTCGGCGACCCACGCGTGATAGCGCAGCGGCTCCTCGTCGGCGATCGGGACGACCACCGGATGCCGGGGATCGCCGCCGCCCGCCGGGCCGATCATCAGCTCGACGGGCTTGCCGGCCGCGCCGACGAGCAGCGGGCCGGGCCCCGCCACCGGATCGACCGGATGCCCGTCCACGGCGAGGATCGCGTCACCCGGCCGGACCGCGACCCCGGGAGCGGCGAGCGGCGAGCGGGCGTGCGGGTCGGACGTCTCGGAGGGCAGCACCCGCTCGACGCGCCAGACGCCCTCCTCGTCCCGGGAGATGTCCGCGCCGAGGAGCCCCTGGCGGTGCCGGGCGTCGGACCAGCCGCCGGGCGGGGTGACGTACGCGTGCGAGGTGCCCAGCTCGCCCTGGACCTCCCAGAGCAGGTCCACCAGGTCGTCGTGGGTGGCGACGCGGTCCAGCACGGGCCGGTAGCGGTCCAGCACGGCGACCCAGTCGGTGCCGCCGAGGTCCGGACGCCAGAAGTTGTCCCGCATCAGCCGGCCGGCCTCGTCGTACATCTGCCGCCACTCGGCCGCCGGGTCGACGGTCAGCCGGACGCGGGAGAGGTCGACGCGGATGTTGTCCGAGCTGTCGTCGGAGTCGGCGACCTTGTTGTCGGACGGTACGACGCGGAGCTTGCCGCCCGTGGCGAGCAGCAGCCGCTTGCCGTCTCCGGTGACCGCGTAGTCGTCGGTGTCGTCCGCGAGGTGCTCGGTGCGGAGTTGGGCCAGGTCGTAACGTTCCAGCGCGGTGGCCGGAACGCCCGCGTCCGGCGCCAGCGCGGAGCCCAGGACACCGCGCACGGGATGGCGGAGCCACAGCACGCCGTTCTCGGCGGCCCGCAGGGTGGAGTAGCGGGCGGCCTCCACCGGGAAGACCACGATGCGGTCCGCGAGCCCGTCCAGGTCGACGCGGGTGACGGGCACCGCGGAGGACGAACCGCCCCGGCTCTCGGAGTCGCCGTCGGTGTCCCCCCGGTCCGGCTCCAGCGGGCGTCCGTGCCGCTGCGGGCCGAAGGGCGAGGGCGTGGACGCGGCGAGGGTGATCAGATGCGGCCGGCAGGCGCCGACGAAGGCCAGGTCGAAGACGTGCGCGTCGTACACCGGGTCGAAGGCGCGCTCGGAGAGAAACGCCAGGTGCTTGCCGTCGAGGGTGAAGGCGGGCGAGAAGTCGCGGAAGCGCAGCGGGGTGGCCTCGGCCACGGACAGGTCCGAGGTGTTGGCGATCTTGAGCTGGCGGAGTCCGGCGGGCCCGGGGTGCGACCAGGCGAGCCAGCCGGAGTCCGGTGAGAAGACCAGCCCGTCGGCGTCGCCGTCCTCGCTGCGGTCGATCTCCCGCACCTCGCCGGACCCGCACTCGACGACCAGCACCCGGCCGTCGTGCGAGGCCACCGCGACCCGGCTGCCGTCGGGCGCGACGGCGAGGTCCAGCACCCGCCCGAGCTGCCCGGCGGCGATCAGCCGCCGCTCGCTGCCGGGGCTGGTGCCGGACGCCGGGGCGAACGCGAGGGCGTCGTCGCCCTCGGCGTCGGTGACCCAGACGACCTGGTCGGCCTGTCCGCCGCCGTCGCCGCGGAAGACGCGGGGCATCCGGGCCCGGACGCCGGGTTCGGCCGCGAGGGCGCGCGCCGGGCCCTCGCGGTGGGTCACCCAGTGGACGCTGCCGCGCACCTCGACGGCGCTGCCCCGGCCGGTGTGGTCGGGGCGGGCCTCGCCGAGGTGGTGCGCGGCGCGCACCGGGTGCGGGCGGAGATCGGTGCGCGAACCGCCGAGACGGATGTCGAGGCGGCGGGGCCCGGGGACGGCGCCCCCGGCCCTGTCGGCCCCGGCGGTCGTGGCGGCTCCGGCGGTTGTCCCGGTGCCGTCGGCCCCGTCGCCTGTGCCGCCCGTGCCGCCTGTGTCGCTTGCGTCGCCTGTGCCGGTCTCGTTGTCGCCACCGGTCTCGTTGCCGCCGCCGGTCTCGTTGCCGCCGCCGAGGGCGTTGCCGGCGTCGAGGGCGTCGAGCAGCCACAGCTCGCCTGCCGAGGCGTAGGCCACACGGACACCGTCGGTCGCGGCGTGGCGGGCGTAGAAACCGCTCCCGCTCCCGCCCCCGCTCCCGGCCCCGTCCGAGTCGGAGGTGTCCCCGAGCGGGGTGTGCCGGCGCAGGTCGGAGCCGTCGGGGAGGGAGGAGTAGAGCGCGCCGGTGCCCTCGTGGTCGGAGAGGAAGGCGACCCGTTCGCCCACCCACAGCGGGTGCTCGATGTTGCCGTCGAGACCGGCGTGCAGCCGCTGGAATTCGCCGTCGCCGTCGCGGTCGATCCACAGCTTGCCGACCGTACCGCCCCGGTAGCGCTTCCAGGCGGCGGCCTCGCGGCCCATGGTCGCGGAGAGCAGCAGCACGGCGCCCCCGGGACCGTACGCGATGTCACCGACCGGGCCGTACGGCAGGACGCGGCCGGGGCCGCCGTCGAGCGGCACGGCCCGCAGCCAGGTGCGGCGCAGCGACGCCTGGCCGTAGGTGGTCAGCGCGAGCACCTCGCCGTCGGGGGTCCAGCCGCGGACGGCCGTCTTGTGGCTGCCCCAGTGCGTCAGCCGCCGGGACGGACCGCCCTCGGCGGGCGCGACCAGCACCTCGGGGGCGCCGTCCCGGGTGGACGTCCAGGCGATGTGGCGCCCGTCGGGCGATATCCGCGGATGGGAGACCGGCATGTTGTCGGCGCTGACACGCCACGCGCGGCCGCCGTCGAGGGGCGCCGCCCAGACGTCGTCCTCGGCAGTAAAGGTGATCAACTCACCGTGCGGATGCGGGAAGCGGAGGTAGGAAGGCTGCGTCACACTCCCAACCCTATGCACCCGTTACGGACGCGAACAGCGGTTTCAGGCTTCATGCGGGGTTGACTCCGGACCGGACATGTCCCTCGCCGGACGGGGCCCGGAGCGGGCGGCCCCCTCCCCTCCGGGCGGCGGGCGGACACCCGGACGGCACACGGACC
>NZ_WHPN01000217.1 GCF_009735685.1 Streptomyces lycii
CCAGGGGCGGCAGCGTCAACCGGATGCTGGTCCGGCGCCCGTGCCACTCCGTCGGCTCCGGCTTCAGCGGGTCCGGGTTGCCGACGCCGCTGCCGCCGTAGCGGGCCTCGTCCGTGTTCAGGACCTCCTGCCAGCCCGCGTGGTCACCGGGCACCCCCAGCCGGTAGTCCTCCCGGACGACCGGCGAGAAGTGGCTCACGCACAGCAGCGGCGCCCCCTGCGCGTCATGGCGCAGGAACGCGAACACGTTGTCCTCCGCCGCGCCGCCGTCGATCCAGGTGAAGCCCGACGGATCGGTGTCCCGTTCCCACAGCGCGGGCTCGGCGGCGTACCGGTGGTTCAGGTCGCGCACCAGGTCGCGCACCCCCCGGTGGTCGCCCGCCGAGTGGTACGTGTCGTCCGTCAGCCACCACTCGGGGCCGTGCCGCTCCGACCACTCGGCGCCCTGCGCGAACTCCTGCCCCATGAACAGCAGCTGCTTGCCCGGGTGCGCCCACATGAAGCCCAGATACGCCCGGTGGTTCGCGCGCCGCTGCCACCAGTCGCCGGGCATCTTGGTGACCAGCGCCTGCTTGCCGTGCACCACCTCGTCGTGCGAGATCGGCAGCACGTAGTTCTCGCTGTACGCGTACACCATCGAGAACGTCATCTCGTTGTGGTGGTACTTGCGGTGCACCGGCTCGTGCGCCATGTAGCCCAGCGAGTCGTGCATCCAGCCCATGTTCCACTTCAGCCCGAAGCCGAGGCCGCCGAAGCCGTCGGGGCCGGTGTGGTGCGTGGCGCGGGTGACGCCGTTCCAGGCGGTCGACTCCTCGGCGATCGTGACGACGCCCGGGCAGCGGCGGTAGACGGTGGCGTTCATCTCCTGGAGGAACGCCACCGCGTCCAGGTTCTCCCGGCCGCCGTACTGGTTCGGCGCCCAGTCGCCGCCCTCGCGCGAGTAGTCGAGGTAGAGCATCGAGGCGACCGCGTCGACCCGCAGGCCGTCGATGTGGAACTCCTCGCACCAGTAGACGGCGTTCGCGACGAGGAAGTTGCGGACCTCCGTGCGGCCGTAGTCGAACTCCAGCGTGCCCCAGTCCGGGTGCTCCGCCCGGCGCGGGTCGGCCGGCTCGTACAACGGGGTGCCGTCGAAGCGCGCCAGCGCCCAGTCGTCCTTCGGGAAGTGCGCCGGCACCCAGTCCATGATCACGCCGATGCCCGCCCGGTGCAGCGCGTCGACCAGGTACTTGAAGTCGTCGGGGCTGCCCAGACGGGCGGTCGGCGCGTAGTAGCCGGTGACCTGGTAGCCCCACGACGGGCCGAACGGGTGCTCGGCGACCGGCATCAGCTCGACATGGGTGAAGCCGAGGTCGCGCACGTACGCGGGCAGCTGCTCGGCCAGCTCGCGGTACGTCAGCCCCGGCCGCCACGAGCCCAGATGCACCTCGTACACCGAGAACGGCGACTGGTGCACCCGCTGCTTCGGGCGGTCCCGCATCCACTCCCCGTCCGTCCACTCGTGGGCGGAGGCGGTCACGACGGACGCGGTGTCCGGCGGGCACTCGGTGCGGCGCGCCATCGGGTCGGCGCGCAGCGTGTGCGAGCCGTCGGGGCAGGCGATGTCGAACTTGTAGACGGCACCCTCGCCGATCCCCGGCACGAACAGCTCCCAGACACCGGTCGCGCCCATCGAACGCATCGGATAGCACGTGCCGTTCCAGCAGGTGAAGTCGCCGGTCACGCGCACACCGCGGGCATTGGGCGCCCAGACGGTGAAACGGGTGCCGGTCACGCCCTGATGCGTCATCGGGTGCGCGCCGAGCGCCTGCCACAGCTGCTCGTGCCGTCCCTCGCCGATGAGGTGCAGGTCGAGTTCGCCGACGGCGGGCAGGAAGAGGTACGGATCGTGCTGCTCCAGCGGCACCGGGGCGTCCGGTTCGCCGTACGCGATGACGAGACGGTAGTCCGGGACCCCGTCCAGCGGCAGCACACCGGCGAACAGCCCGTCGCCCTCCGGGTGCAGATTGGCACGTACGCCCTCCGCGACCACGGTGACGGCGTGCGCGAAGGGCCGCAGCGCGCGGAAGAGGACGCCTCCGTCGGGGAGCGGGTGCGCGCCGAGGAGCGCGTGCGGGTCGTGGTGCGCCCCGTCGAGCAGCCGGTGCCGGTCGGCCGGGTCGAGCTGCGGCGCCCGTGCCACCCCGGGGCTGCCCGCCGGCGGTACGGCACCGGGCGCGGGGTCACGGCGTACGGCACGGGGCGCGCCCGGCGCAGGTGTTCCGGCCGGCTCCGGGCCCGGCGCGCCGTTGGCTTCCGGTGCCGGGTTCGC
>NZ_WHPN01000218.1 GCF_009735685.1 Streptomyces lycii
CCGGCATGATCCGCCGCGGACAGAGACGCTACGAGATACGGAGCACGTGAAGATGGCCGACGTCCCCACACTGGTCGAGCAGGCGCGGCAGGGCCGCCCGCGTGCCGTGGCCCGGCTGATCTCCCTGGTGGAGGGGGCGTCGCCGCAGCTCCGCGAGGTCATGGCGGCCCTCGCGCCGCTCACCGGCAACGCCTACGTGGTCGGGCTGACGGGATCCCCCGGCGTCGGCAAGTCGACCTCCACCTCGGCGCTCGTGACGGCGTACCGGAAAGCCGGGAAGCGGGTGGGCGTGCTCGCCGTCGACCCGTCCTCGCCCTTCTCCGGCGGCGCGCTGCTCGGCGACCGGGTGCGGATGAGCGACCACGCCTCCGACCCCGGTGTCTACATCCGTTCCATGGCCACCCGCGGGCATCTCGGCGGCCTCGCCTGGGCCGCGCCGCAGGCCATCCGGGTGCTGGACGCGGCCGGGTGCGACGTGGTGCTCGTCGAGACGGTCGGCGTCGGGCAGTCCGAGGTCGAGATCGCCTCACAGGCCGACACCAGCGTGGTGCTGCTGGCACCCGGCATGGGGGACGGCATCCAGGCGGCGAAGGCCGGAATCCTGGAGATCGGCGACGTGTACGTCGTCAACAAGGCCGACCGCGACGGGGCCGACGCCACGGCCCGCGAGCTCAACCACATGCTCGGGCTGGGCGAATCCCGCGGGCCGGGCGACTGGCGGCCGCCGATCGTGAAGACGGTGGCCGCGCGGGGCGAGGGTGTCGACGAGGTCGTCGAGGCGCTGGAGAAGCACCGTGCCTGGACGGAGGAGCGCGGCATCCTCGCGGAGCGGCGGCGGGCCCGGGCCGCGCACGAGGTCGAGACGATCGCGGTCACCGCGCTGCGGGAGCGGATCGGTGACCTGAGCGGCGACCGGCGGCTGGAGGCCCTGGCCGAGCGGATCGTGGAGGGGACGCTGGATCCGTACGCGGCGGCGGACGAGCTGGTGGCGGGACTGACGGAGGGGCCTGCGGCCGGCTGACGGGGTACCCCGGCCGGCCGGGGCACCGGGTCCGTGCCGGGGCCGTCCGGGCCGGTTCGGGCCTGCGGGGCGGTCCGGGCCGGGGGCGGGGCGGTTCGGGTTCCGTTCGGGGCGGGCCCCTCCCTCCGCACCCGTCCTCCCCGCGCCGGTGGGCACGGGGCCGCGGCGGCGCACGGCGGGGAGGGCGGCCGGGCCCGGGTGGCCGGGCCCGGATGGTCGGTCAGTTGTCGTCCGTGCGGTCGTCGGACTCGTTGTCGTCGTCCCGGTCGTCCCGGTCGTCCCGGTCGTCGTCGTGGTCGTCGGACTCGTCGCCGTCGGCCTGGTCGTCACCCCGGTCGTCACCCCGGTCGTCGGTCCGGTCCTCACCCCGGTCGTCGGCCCGGGTGTCGTCGCGGTCGTCGTCCCGGTCGTCGTCCCGGGTGTCGTCGCGGTCCCCGCTGGTGACCTTGCCCGTCTTCGCGTCGACCGTCAGCTCGTGCTCCTTGCCGTTCTTGTCGGAGATCTCGACCTCCCACGCGCTGTCGTCGAAGTCGGCCGAGACCGCCGTGCCGGGGGTGTGCTCCAGGGCGGCGTCGACCGCCCCCTTCAGGTCCGTGCGGGCGTCCTGGAGGGTGACGCGGTTGTCCTCGGCCGACAGCCGCTCCGGTGTGTCGTCGCCGGCGACCGCCACGGCCGTGGCCGTGCCGCCGCCGATCAGGACCGCCGCCGTGACGGCCGCGATGACGATGTTGCGCTTCATGGTTCCTCCCGGTGGATCGGTGTGGTTCCCACCGTGGCCGGGCGATGCTGAAGCGGTGCTGAAGCAGGCTGAAGGCTTCTTCAGGTTCGGTCGGCCAGACTGGGGCGCATGCGCCTGTTGATCGTGGAGGACGAGAAGCGGCTCGCCTTGTCGCTGGCCGGGGGGCTGACGGCCGAGGGGTTCGCCGTGGACGTCGTCCACGACGGCCTGGAGGGGCTGCACCGGGCGAGCGAGGGCTCGTACGACCTGGTGGTGCTCGACATCATGCTGCCCGGCATGAACGGCTACCGGGTGTGTGCCGCGCTGCGTGCCGCCGGGGACGAGACGCCGATCCTGATGCTCACCGCCAAGGACGGCGAGTACGACGAGGCCGAGGGGCTCGACACGGGTGCGGACGACTATCTGACCAAGCCGTTCTCGTACGTCGTGCTGGTCGCCCGGGTGCGCGCGCTGCTGCGGCGGCGGGGGCGCGGCGCCTCGCCGGTGCTGAGGGCCGGGTCGCTGACCGTGGACACCGCCGCGCGCCGGGTGCTCCGGGAGGACGAGGAGGTCGTACTGACGGCCAAGGAGTTCGCCGTGCTGGAGCAGCTGGTCGTGCGGGCCGGAGAGGTGGTCTCCAAGGGAGACATCCTCGAACACGTGTGGGACTTCGCGTACGAGGGCGATCCGAACATCGTGGAGGTGTACGTGAGTGCCCTGCGGCGCAAGCTCGGGGCCTCCCGCATCGTCACGGTGCGCGGCGCGGGCTACCGGCTGGTGACCGGTGTTTAGGACGGTGCGTTCGCGGGCGGCGCTCGGGGCCACCGCCGTCGTCGCGGTCGCGCTGGTCGCGGCGGGGCTCGCGGTGCTCGGTGTGCTGCGCGGCAATCTGCTGGGGCAGGCGGACCTCCAGGCCGAGCTGGCGGCGCGGGAGGTCGCCACGCAGCTGGCCACCGGGGTTCCGTACGGCGAGCTGGAGATGCCCGACGACGACCACCCGGTGCAGGTGCTCGACGAGTCGGGGCGGGTGCGCGCGGTGAGCGAGGGGCTGGAGGCCGTGAGCGGCACCGGGAGTGCGGGGGTGACTCCGGAGCCGGGCCCGGCCGGCGATGACAACGACGGCGACAACGGCAACGACAACGACAACGGCAACGACAACGACGGCGACAACGACAACGACGGCGACAACGACAACGACAACAACGGCGACAACAGCAACGACGACGACAACAGCAACAACGGCGACAACGGCGACAACGGCGGCGATGACGACGACGACCCCGTGCGCGGAGAGGTCGGCGACAGCGCTCGTACGGGCTCCGGCAGCGCGACCGTCGACGGCACCGCGGCCGATTACCGGTTCGCCGCCGTGGAGGCCACCGACCTGCGGGGCGCCACGCTCACCGTCCACGTCGGGGCCCCGCTGGAGACGGAGCAGGAGGCCGTCGGCACCGTGCGCACCGCGATGCTGACGGGGCTGCCCGCGCTGCTGGCGGTGGTGGCGGGCGCGACCTGGCTGACCACACGGCGGGCGCTGCACCCCGTCGAGGGAATCCGGGGCGAGATGTCCGCGATCACGGCCTCCGAGGACCTGTCCCGGCGGGTGCCGGTGCCCGGCTCGGGCGACGAGGTCGAGCGGCTGGCGCGGACGACCAATGAGACGCTCGGCGCCCTGGAGCGGTCCGTGGAGCGGCAGCGGCGGTTCGTGGCCGACGCCTCGCACGAGCTGCGGTCACCGATCGCGAGCCTGCGGACCCAGCTGGAGGTGGCCGAGGCCCATCCGGAGCTGCTGGACCTGCCGGGCGCGATCGAGGACACCGTACGGCTCCAGGCGCTCGCCGCCGATCTGCTGCTGCTGGCGCGGCTGGACGCCGGGGAACGGCCCCCCGCGGACGCCCGGGTCGACCTGGGGGCGCTGGTGCGCGAGGAGGTGTCCCAGCGCGCGGACCCGGTGCCGGTGGACGTGTCCGTGGCGGGGGAGTGCGAGGTGTCCGGGTCCCGCGGGCAGTTGGCGCGGGTGCTGGGCAATCTGCTGGACAACGCCCGGCGCCACGCCGAGAGCCGGGTCGCGGTCTCGGTGCGGCGGGAGGGCGCCGACGCGGTGCTGGAGGTCTCCGACGACGGGGCGGGTGTGCCCGAGGCGGAGCGGGAGCGGATCTTCGAGCGGTTCGTACGGCTCGACGACGCGCGGAGCCGCGACGACGGCGGGGCCGGGCTCGGCCTCGCCATCGCGCGCGACGTCGCGGTGCGCCACGGCGGCTCCCTCACGGTGGCCGGCGGCGCGGTGTTCCGGCTGCGGCTGCCGCTCGGTGATTAGCCGCCGCGCTGTTCGCGCAGGTGCTCCGCGACGGGGTCGAGGGTCTTGCGCAGTGCTTCCAGTTCGTCGGCGGGCATCAGGTCGATGAAGTGCCGCCGTACGGATGCGACATGGTGGGGTGCCACCTCTCGCATCGTCGTGGCGCCGTGCTCGGTCAGGACGGCGAAGAGGCCGCGGCGGTCGGATTCGCAGTTCTCGCGGCGTACGAGGCCCGCGTTCTCCATCCGGGTGATCTGATGCGAGAGCCTGCTCTTGGACTGCAGCGTGGCTCCGGCGAGGTCGCTCATCCGCATCCGCTGGTCATCGGATTCGGAGAGGTTCACCAGGATCTCGTAGTCGTTGATGGTCAGTCCGAACGGCTGAAGATCCTTCTCGAGTTGGTGCATCAGCAGCTTGTTCACATCCAGATGGACGCGCCAAGCCTGCTGTTCCGCGTCGCTCAGCCAGCGTGTGGCCGTTTCGGTCTCCATATGAATATTCTACCTATTAAAGTTGAATGATGAACAAATGGCAGGACCGCACGGCACCGATCACCCCCCGGATGTCCCCCTCGGTGCGCGCAGGCGTTCGACGTTACACTCCGGAGGTTATCGCTTACAGCCCGAAGCGGCTCTGAGGACCCCCCTGTTGAGGCGCGGGCGGACCGCCCGGCACCCCCGGCTGTCCCGGGACGCTCCCGGTGTCCCGCTCAGCCATCAGCTGCTCGGTGGACTGCAGCAGCACCTGTCCGGCCCCGGTGAACTCGAACTGGTGCTCCTCGCCCGAGGCGCCGCCGAGCCCCGTCAGGGCCCGCACGCCGCCCAGCACGCCCCGCAGGTACTGGTGGTCGTAGTGGTGGCAGGGCGAGGGGCAGTCCGCCCAGCCCACGAGGGCCTGCGGGTCGACCCGGATCGGCGGCTCGGCGAAGATCACCGGGCCGTTGGAGGCGGCGACGAACTTGCCCGTGCCGATCAGGGTCAGGAAGCCGGGGATGACCGACTGCTTGAGGGACAGGCCGGGCTGGAAGGCGAGGAGATTGCCGGACCGGACGGTCAGGTTGCCGTCCTCGAGGTCGTAGGAGTTGACGTCGAACGCCCGGTCGGCGAGCAGCATCTTGCCCTCGCCCTCGGCGACCACCCAGTCCGCCGCGTGCAGCGGGGAGTGGAAGCTGCCGGCGACCAGCCGGTCGAGGCGGCCGTGGCCGACGCCGTCGAAGGAGATCCGGCCGTAGTAGGCGATCATCTTGCCCTTCTGCAGGAACCACTGGCCGTGCAGGTCCACGCAGAAGGTGTACGCGTTGACGTTGTCGTCGGCCGGCAGGGTCTGCGGGTCGAAGACGGCCGGACCGCTCACAGTTTCTCCTCCGAGGCCTGTACGTACACCGCGCCCTGTCCCGAGAGCTCCAGCTGGAACGCCTCGCCCGAGCCGCGGCCGACCATGTCCCGCCAGCCGAGCGCGGTGGACAGCTTGTTGCGCACGTCCCCGTGGTGGGCGACGTAGGCCTGCGGGTCGACGTGCACCGGCCGGTCCGGGGTGATGGGCAGTTCGATCACACCGCCGTGCGCCATCACGGCCACCGAGCCGTGCCCCTGGAGCGTGGTCGTGAAGAGCCCCTGGCCGGTGACCTGGCCGCGCACCAGGCCCATCACGCCGCCCTGCGAGCCCATGAACATCGTGCCCTGGCGCAGGGTTCCGTCGAAGGCCAGCAGGCGGTCCGCCTCCACGTGGAGCGTGTCGCCGGCCAGTTCGATCACCTGGATGTGATGCCCGCCGTGGCCGAACATCACGGTGCCGTCGCCCTCGACGGTCATCAGCGGCGCGGCCTCGCCCGCCACCCGGCGGCCGATCATCGAGGTGATGCCGCCCCGGCCGCCCTGGATGCTGGGCGTGAAACTGACCCTGCCGCGGTGGGCGAGCATGGCGCCGCGCTGGCTGAACAGGGTCCGGCCGGGCTCGAGCCGGGCCTCGACCACGCGTGAGTTGATCTCCCGGAACGGCATCAGACATTCCCCCCGACGGTGTTCCGCTCGCTCGGCTGTACGTACACCAGGCCCTCGCCCTCGAAGCGGATCTGGAAGGCCTCGCCGGAGCCCTCGCCGAGCACTGTGCGGAAGTTCACACCGGACTGGAGGGTCTGCTTGAGCTTCCCGGTGTGCGCGACGTACGCGCCGGGGTCGACCTGGAGCGGATACCGCGGCGAGACGCGCAGCACCACGGCCTGCCCGTCGGAGAGGATCGCCGCCCGGCCGATGCCCTCGACGGTGGTGGTGAACAGCCCGTTGCCCTGCGAGGCCCCGCGCAGTCCGGTGAAGGTGGTGCCGGTGCGCAGCCCCGAGTCGGTGCAGAGCAGGTTGTCCGCCTCGACGTACAGGGTCTCGCCGCGCAGGTCGACCAGGTTGATCTCGGTCGCCCGGTCGGCGAACCAGCAGGTCCCGTGCCCCTTCACCTCCATGACCTCCATCTGCTCGCCGGTGAGCCGTCGGGTGACCATGCCGCGCAGGCCGTCACCGCCGCCGGTCAGCTTCTTGAAGCCGATCCGGCCGTCGTACGCCACCATCGAGCCGTTCTTGGCCTTGACGCCGTCGCCCGCGAGGTCGACGGCGAGCACTCTGCTGCCTTGCAGTCGGAACTGAGCCACGGCACGACGTTAACCGCCGGGTGCGGCTCCCGGCAGGGGGCGCCCGGCGTGCGGCAGCGAGCCCCCGTGCGCCGGAGTTGTGGGGGAGCTGTAACAATGGCGATGCTTGTGCGGGCATTCACAAGCCCTCCGCGGCCGTCCTCCGGCCGCGGCACCCCTGTCGTCCTTCCGGAAGAGGGTCCCCCCGTGGACATCAAGACCGCCTCCGCCGTCCGCAGGCTCCGACTGGTCTCCGCCGTCGAGGCCGTCTCCTATCTGCTGCTGCTCGTCTGCTCGGTGCTCAAGCGCACCACCGACTTCAACGGTGTTCCGGTGATGGGCGCCGTGCACGGCGTGCTCGTCGTGGTGTTCTTCGTCTTCCTGGCCGACGCCTGGAACCGCACCAAGTGGCAGCTGAAGAAGCCGCTGGTCTACACGGTGCTGTCGGTGATCCCGTTCGGCGGCTTCTACGCCGAGCGGATGCTCCGCCGCGAGGAGGAGAGCAGCGTCATCGCCGCCCGCGCCCGGCGCGAGGGCGTCGTCAACGCCTGACCGTCCTCCTCCGGTACGGACCCGCGGCACCGGCCGGCGGCCTGCCGTCCCGTGCCGTGCGGGCCCGCGTCACCGGCCGCCCAGCGTCCCGTGCCGTGCGGACCCGCGGCGTCAGCCGGCCGCCAGGGCGATCCCGAGCGGGGTGCGCTCGTAGAGCACCTGGTGGCCCTGGCGCCGCGCGGTCAGCAGTCCCGCGTCGCGCAGCGCCGACAGGTGCGCCGACACCGAGGACGGCGCCAGCCCGAGCCGGTGGGCGAGGCCCGTGGTGGTCGCCGGCTCCTCCAGCGCGGCCAGTACCGCGGCCCGTCCCCGGCCGAGCAGCCGGGCCAGCGCGTCCGGCACCCGCCCCGCCGGGTCCGTCCACAGTCCGCCGATGCCGCGTGCCGGATAGACGAGCGTCGGCTGCCAGGGCTCCTCGAAGCCGCCGACCACGTCCGGCCAGCAGAAGACGCTCGGCATCAGCAGCAGCCCGCTGCCGCCCAGGTCCCGGCTGTGCCGGCCGTGGTGGTGAATCGTCAGCACGGAGTCCGCCCACGACAGCCGCGGGTGCAGCTCGGTGAACAGCCGCTCCAGCCCGCCCTCGGCCAGCCGGCGCGTGTGGAAGGCGACATCCGCCTCCAGCAGGGCCCGCAGCCGCGGCCAGTCCGGCTCGACGAGCGCCCTCCAGGCCAGTTCCAGCAGGTCCGCCAGTTCCTTCACGGCCCGTGCCGGGTCGTCGAGCATCGCCCGGCCGCGGGCGCTCGCCGCCGCGCCGGGGGTGGCCGCCAGGGACAGCGCCAGGTCCTCGCGGGCCCGCGCGGGATCGGCGGAACGGACGCGCCCCAGCTCCTCGTCGATCCGGGGGCAGGGGTGGCCGGGCGGCGGCGCGAGGAAGTCCGGGGTGTGGCCGCGGGCGGGCATCAGCAGCCAGAGCGGTGCCAGGTCCAGCCCGGCCGCCGCGTCCCGGATCCGGCGCAGCCACGGCAGATGGTGGCTCTGCCGGTCGGGGCGGCGCAGCGTGCGCACGGCCTCCTGCGTCTCCCACAGCGGGGAGACGGCGAAGCGGCAGCGCAGCAGGTCGTCGGCGCCGAAACGCATGTGGAACGGCACGCGCACACCCTCTCTCCGGTGCCGGGCCGCCCGGCGCGCGGGCGTCGGGGGACCCGGCCCCAGCCGACTTTCGGCTCTGGCCGAAACAGTGTCTGCCCAGGTGACTTACCCAGCACGCTGCCGTCCATGCACCCGCAGGAAACCGCCGGTCCGCCCCGCCGTGGCGGATACGGAGCGGTCTTCGCCGTACCCGAGTTCCGGGCGCTCTTCGCCGCGCATCTGCTGTCGCTGCTCGGAGTCGTCGTCGGCGAGATCGCGCTGTCGCTGCTCGTCTACCGGCTCACCGGCTCGCCGCTGCTCGCTGCCCTCACCTTCGCGCTCGGCTTCCTCCCGTACGCCGTCGCCGGCACCCTGCTCGCCGGGGTCGCGGACCGGTATCCCGCGCGCCGGGTGCTCGTCGTCTGCGACCTGCTGTGCGCGGGCTGTGCCGCCGCGATGGTGCTGCCGGGCGTCCCGGTGGCCGGGCTGCTGGCCCTGCGGTGCCTGACTGCTCTCGTCGCGCCGGTCTTCACCGGCACCCGGGCCGCGAGCCTCGGCGACATCCTGGGCGAGGGCGATCTGTTCGTACTCGGCCGCTCGCTGATCCGGATCGTCTCGCAGGCGGCCCAACTGGCCGGGTTCGCGGCGGGCGGCCTGCTCATCGCCGCGCTGTCCCCCCGCGGCGCGCTGGGCGTCACCGTCGTCACCTTTCTCGGCTCCGCCCTCCTGCTGCGGCTGGGCACCCGGCGGCGGCCCGCCCGTGGCGGCGGCGCCGGGCCGGTGCTGCGGTCCTCGCTGTCCGGCACCGGGGCGCTGCTCGCGGACCGGCGGATCCGGGCGCTGCTGCTGCTGTTCTGGCTGCCGCCGCTGTTCGTCGTGGCACCGGAGGCGCTGGCGGCCCCGTACGCCGACGCCGTCGGCGCCGGACCCGCGGCGCTCGGGCTGCTCATGTGCGGCATGCCCGTCGGGGCGGTCACCGGCGAACTGCTGGCGGGGGCCGCCCTCGGTCCCCGCGGCCGCTCCCGGATCGTGCTGCCGCTGGCCGCCGTGTCGCTGCTGCCGCTGCTCGGCTTCGCCCTGCGGCCCTCCCCGGGCTGGGCGCTGCCGCTGCTCGCGCTCGCGGGCTCCGGGATGGCGTACACGCTGGGGCTGGACCGGTGGTTCGTGGACGCGGTGCCCGAGGAGCTGCGCGGCCGGGCGATGACCCTGCTCACCGCCGGGCTGATGACGATCCAGGGGCTGGGCATGGCCCTGGCCGGGTTCGCGGCGGAGTTCGCCCCGGCGCACGCGGTCGTCGCCGGGGCCGGGGCGCTCGGTACGGCCTGCGCGCTGCTCGCCGTACGGGAGGTGCGCCGGTCCGCCCCGCGCCCCGGCGAGTCCGACCGCGCCCAAGAGCTGAGACAGGGCTGACCGCGATATGACCGGCCGGTAAGGTCGATCGCGTGCCGAAGCCGCTCAGCCTGCCGTTCGATCCCATCGCCCGAGCCGACGAACTCTGGAAGCAGCGATGGGGGTCCGTGCCGTCCATGGCGGCCATCACCTCCGTCATGCGGGCCCAGCAGATCCTGATCGGCCAGGTCGACGCGGTGGTCAAGCCGTACGGACTGACCTTCGCCCGCTACGAGGCGCTGGTGCTGCTCACCTTCAGCCAGGCCGGCGAGCTGCCCATGTCGAAGATCGGCGAGCGGCTGATGGTGCACCCCACCTCGGTCACCAACACCGTCGACCGGCTGGTGCGGTCCGGCCTCGTGGCCAAGCGCCCGAACCCGAACGACGGGCGCGGCACCCTGGCCTCCATCACCGACCGGGGCCGCGAGGTCGTCGAGTCCGCGACCCGCGACCTGATGGCGATGGACTTCGGCCTCGGGGTGTACGACGCCGAGGAGTGCGCCGAGATCTTCGCGATGCTCCGGCCGCTCCGGGTGGCGGCGGGGGACTTCGAGGAGGGCTGAGGCCGCCCGCGGGGGAGCGGCTCCGGGTGTGTCGGGGACGGGCTCCGCATGCGGGCTGAGGCCGCCCGCGGGGGAGCGGTGCCCGGGTGCCGCCGCGCGGTGCGCGGGGCGGCGGACGGGTGCGCGGGCGCTCCGGTTACGCTCGATGCCATGAAGAAGAGCGTGCTGACCCGTTACCGGGTGATGGCCTACGTCACCGCCGTGATGCTGCTGGTGCTGTGCACCTGCATGGTGTTCAAGTACGGCTTCGACACCGGCGAGGACATCACGTTCATGGTGTCCCAGGCGCACGGCGTGCTCTACATCGTCTATCTGGTCTTCGCCTTCGACCTGGGCTCCAAGGCCAAGTGGAGCTTCGGCAGGCTGCTCTGGGTGCTGGTCTCCGGGACCATCCCGACGGCTGCCTTCTTCGTCGAGCGCAAGGTCGTCCGTGACGTCGGGCCGCTGCTCGAGGGCGGCGCGTCCGCCGCGCCCGCCCGCGCCTGACGCCCGCCGCGCCCGCGCTCCGTTCCGGCGCGCGGGCGTTGCCATCGACAATTAGTAGGACGTCCAAGTAAATTTGTGGGCATGGACGCCGACGAGATCGAAGAGGGCCGCAGCCGCTGGCAGGCCCGGTACGACGCCGCCCGCAAGCGGGACGCCGACTTCACCACGCTCTCCGGGGACCCGGTCGAGCCGGTGTACGGGCCGCCGCCGGGCAGCGCCGTCCCCGGCTTCGAGCGGATCGGCTGGCCCGGCGAGTATCCGTTCACCCGCGGGCTGCACCCCACCGGTTACCGGGGGCGGGCCTGGACCATCCGCCAGTTCGCCGGCTTCGGCAACGCCGAGCAGACGAACGAGCGCTACAAGATGATCCTGGAGGCGGGCGGCGGCGGGCTGTCCGTCGCCTTCGACATGCCGACCCTGATGGGCCGCGACTCCGACGACCCCAAGTCGCTCGGCGAGGTCGGCCACTGCGGCGTCGCCATCGACTCCGCCGCCGACATGGAGGTGCTGTTCCGGGACATCCCGCTGGGCGACGTCACCACCTCCATGACCATCAGCGGCCCCGCCGTACCGGTCTTCTGCATGTACCTGGTCGCGGCCGAGCGGCAGGGTGTCGACCCGGCCGTCCTCAACGGCACGCTGCAGACCGACATCTTCAAGGAGTACATCGCGCAGAAGGAGTGGCTCTTCCAGCCGGAGCCGCACCTGCGCCTCATCGGCGACCTCATGGAGCACTGCGCGCGGGACATCCCCGCGTACAAGCCGCTCTCGGTCTCCGGCTACCACATCCGCGAGGCCGGATCCACGGCCGCGCAGGAGCTGGCCTACACCCTCGCCGACGGCTTCGGCTACGTCGAACTGGGTCTCTCCCGGGGACTCGACGTCGACCGCTTCGCGCCCGGCCTGTCCTTCTTCTTCGACGCGCACCTCGACTTCTTCGAGGAGATCGCGAAGTTCCGCGCCGCCCGCCGGATCTGGGCCCGCTGGATGCGCGACGTCTACGGCGCGCGGACCGACAAGGCGCAGTGGCTGCGCTTCCACACCCAGACGGCCGGGGTCTCGCTGACCGCCCAGCAGCCGTACAACAACGTCGTGCGCACCGCGGTCGAGGCGCTGGCCGCCGTCCTCGGCGGCACCAACTCGCTGCACACCAACGCCCTCGACGAGACCCTCGCCCTCCCCTCCGAGCAGGCCGCGGAGATCGCCCTGCGCACCCAGCAGGTGCTCATGGAGGAGACCGGCGTCGGCAACGTAGCCGACCCGCTCGGCGGCTCCTGGTACGTCGAGGCGCTCACCGACCGGATCGAGGCCGACGCCGAGAAGATCTTCGAGCAGATCAGGGAGCGCGGCCGCCGCGCCGTACCGGACGGCAACCACCCCATCGGGCCGATGACCTCCGGCATCCTGCGCGGGATCGAGGACGGCTGGTTCACCGGCGAGATCGCCGAGGCCGCGTTCCGCTACCAGCGGGCGCTGGAGAAGGACGAGAAGCGGGTCGTCGGCGTCAACTGCCACCACGGCTCGGTCACCGGGGACCTGGAGATCCTGCGGGTCAGCCACGAGGTGGAGCGGGAGCAGGTGCGGGCGCTCGCCGACCGCAGGGCCGGGCGGGACGAGACGGCGGTGCGCGAGGGGCTGGACGCGATGCTCGCCGCCGCGCGGGACGGCCGCAACATGATCGAGCCGATGCTGGAGGCCGTACGGGCCGAGGCGACGCTCGGCGAGATCTGCGGCGTGCTCCGGGAGGAGTGGGGCGTCTACACGGAGCCGCCGGGCTTCTGAGCGGTGCGCGCGCC
>NZ_WHPN01000021.1 GCF_009735685.1 Streptomyces lycii
GGCGCGGGGCGGCGAGGAGACGGCGCGAGGCGGCGGGCGCCGGTGAGGACCGGTGAGGACCAGTGAGGACCGGTGAGGACCGGCAGCCGGCGCCACCGGCGGCATAGAGTGACCGGATGGCCGAGGCGCACGAGTTGGGCATGATCGAGCAGGCCCGGGCCGTCCGGGACGGCGCGTTGTCACCCGTCGAGCTGACCGAGCACTATCTGCGCCGGATCGAACGGCTCGACGGCGGGATCGGCGCGTATCTCACGGTCACCGCGGACCGCGCGCTGGACGACGCCCGCCACGCCGAGCGGCAGATCCTGCGCGAGCGGAGTGACGAGGAAGCGCGGCGCCGGGCCCCGCTGCTCGGGGTGCCGCTGCCGGTGAAGGACCTCGACGCGGTGCCGGGTGTCCGCTGCACCTACGGCTCCGCCGCGTTCGCCGGACACATCGCCCCCGAGGGCTCCGAGTCCCGTCTCGTCGGGCTGCTCCGCCGGGCCGGCACCGTACTGACCGGTAAGACCAACACGCCCGAGTTCGGGCTGCCCGCCTACACCGAGTCCGCGGTCGGCCCGCCCGCCCGCAGCCCGTACGCCCCGGAGCGCGGCGCCGGAGGGTCCAGCGGGGGAGCGGCGGCCGCCGTGGCCGCCGGGCTGGCGCCCGCCGCGCAGGGCAGCGACGGCGGGGGCTCGATCCGCATCCCGGCGAGCTGCTGCGGCATCGTCGGGCTCAAGCCGAGCCGGGGCAGGATCAGCCCCGCGCCGGGCGGCGACGTCAGCGGGCTGGCCACCGCCGGGCCGCTCGCCCGCACCGTCCGGGACGCCGCGGCCCTGCTCGACGTGATGTGCGCGCAGGCCCCCGGAGACCCGATGCCGCTCGCCGCGCCGCAGACGCCCTTCCTGGCGGCCTGCGACCGGGAACCGGGGCGGCTGCGGATCGGCCGCTGGGCCCGGCCCGACGTGCCGGGCGTCGAGGTCGAGCCGGAGGTGCTGGCCGTGTACGAGGAGACCTCCGCGGCTCTGGCCGGGCTCGGCCACGAGATCGTCGACGTCGAGCAGCCGCTGCGCCCCGGCGACCGGGACGCGTTCACGCCCGTCTGGGCCGTACTGGCCGCCCTCGCGCCGGTGCCGCGGGAGCGCGAGGCCGAACTGCTGCCGCTGACCCGCTGGCTGCGCGAGCAGGGCCGGGCCGCGAGCGGGCTGGACTACGCGCGGGCGCTGGACGCCATGCAGCGGGCCGGCCGGCGGCTGGCCGAGGCCGTCGCGCCGTACGACGCGGTGCTCACACCCACGCTCGCCCGGCTGCCGGTGCCCGTGGGGGCGCTGCGGGACGACGGCGACCCGGCCGCCGACTTCGACGCGCAGGTCGCCTTCACGCCCTTCACGGGGCCGTGGAACATCGCCGGGCTCCCGGCGGTGTCCCTCCCGGTGGGCTGGGCGGACGGCGGGCTGCCGGTCGGCATGATGCTCGGCGCGGCGCACGGGGCCGAGGGGCGGCTGCTGGCGCTCGCGGCCCAGCTGGAAGCGGTGTGCGTCACAGGGGCGCCGCCCTGGGGCTGGGGTCCCCGCCCGGAAATCTGGTGAGAGCGCTCCCGGCCTTGCGTGACGGGGCGGGAGAGACGCGGGAGAGAGGGTGTCCGTGGGGTGGGCGGTGTGTGTCACAGCGCAAATCTGCCGCCTCGGCGTAGGCTTTTGCTGCAATGCCTGCGCCGGAAGCGTCTTCCGGCCGCGAAATCAACCACCGCGAACCGATTGTGACTAGGGACACGTTCGCCCGGCGTTTACGTCTGCGTCGGCGTCGGCTGGGTATGGCTGCTGTGTCCCACCGCCGAGACCAAAACGGAGGCCCCCGTGGCCGCGACCGCTCAGCTCCTCCCGTCCGCCCATTCCAAACCCGGCGACCCGTTCGAGCCGCTCAACCCGTTGGACCTCGACGGGCTGACCGACATCGACTCGGGTCTCGACGGCGCCAGCTCCGGCGAATTCTCCGAACTTCCGCTGACCAGCGAGCCCCCGCTCGCCGACTCCGCCCCCCTCACCAGCGAGCCCCCGCTCGCCACCGAACTTCCGCTGACCAGCGAGCCGGCCGCGACCAGCATGGGCGCCGGCATGGAGGGCACGGAGGTCTGAATGGGCCGCGCGCGGCTCGCCGCACTGCACGGGGTGGCCACCTCGTACGAGCCCTCGCCGGGCCGCACGCTCGACGTGCCCGAGGACACCGTCGTCGCGGTTCTGGCCGCGCTGGGCGTCGACGCGTCGACGCCGCGGGCCGTGCGCGCCGCCCTCGACCGCCGTGAGCAGGAGCAGAGCCGCGCGCTGCTGCCGCCCACCGTCGTGCTGCGGGCCGGCCGGCCGCCGTGCGGGGCGCTGGCCGGGCTGCCCGGGGGCAC
>NZ_WHPN01000219.1 GCF_009735685.1 Streptomyces lycii
GGGCGGCCGGGGAGGGACTGCCCGGGAACGGTTCCGGAGGCAGCCGTACCGGTGGCCCCGGCACCGGCATCGCTCCACCCGGCGCCGCGGTCCTGTCCGGAGGCGGGCTGCCCTTGGGTGAACCGGCCCGAAGCAGGCTGCTCCTGGGGGAACCGCCCGGGAGCGGACTGCCCCGGGGCGGGCAGCCCGGGCGGGTGCGCGCCCCCGCCCGGTGCCTGCGGTCCCGACGTTTGGTGTCCCGACGTTTGGTGTCCCGACGCGTGGTGCCCGGACTGCTGCTGTCCGGACGACTGCTGTCCCGGCGAACGCTGTCCCGGTCCGGGCAGGTGCGGTCCCGGCACCGGGCCCAGGTCCTGCGGGCCGGACCGGCCGGTGTCGCCGCGGCCGTCGGTACGGAGACTGGCGCGGGCTGCGGCGCGGGCGCCCGCGGAGTAGGCGGCGACGGCCCGTACCCGCGGCTGGCGGCCGTCCGGCAGAGCGGGCAGCGAGCCCGTACCGGCGGTGTGCGGGCCGCGTCCGGAGCCGTCCGCGTCCGCCGTTCCGCCGGGTCCCGGCCCGGTGCGGGGCCGGCCGGCCGTACCTCCGGATCCCGGCCCGGTGCCGGGCCGGCCGGCCGTACCTCCCGGGCCGCCACGGGAGGCCCCCGCGTCGACACCGGCGACCTCCGCATCACCGCGGTACGCAACCGCACCGCCGGAGACACCCGCGCCATCAGGGGAAGCACCCGAAGCGCCACCCGAAGCGCCAGGCGCGGGACCGCCCCCCGGAGCACCCGAAGTCCCCGAAGCCCCGGAACCGCCCGAAGTCCCCGGAGCAGGACCGGAACCACCCGGACCGCCCGGACCGGCGCCGAAACCACTCGCGCCGCCCCCGGACACGGCCGGCCCGCCGGACGGGCCCGGGCCCCCGGAAGCCGGTCCGCGCCCGCCACCCGGGCCTCCGGAAACCGCTCCGCCCCCGGGCACCGTCCCGTCTCCGCCGCCCGGACCACCGCCCGGACCGCCCGGGCCGTCCCCCGGTTCCGTCTCCGGCGGCGGCGTCGGGTCGTAGCCGCACAGGGCTTCCTCGGCCGCCCCGGCCGCCAGGCCGGTGAGCACCGCGCGGCCGTCGTCGCAGACGAGCACCGTGCGTGCCGTGATGTTGCGGTGCACCCAGCCCAGGGCGTGCAGCGCGCGCAGCGCCGTCAGGATGTCCGCGGCGACCTCGGCCGCGCGGTGCGGGGACAGGGTGTCCTCGGCGAGCAGCGCGGCGAGCGGGCGGCCGGGCACGTATTCGCTGACGATCCACAGGCCGCCGTCCTCGGCGAAGACGTCGAAGACCTGGTCCAGGCGCGGATGGTCGGGGACGGCCGCCGCGGCCGTGGCCGCGTCGAGGGCCCGGCGCACCACCGGGTCGCCGGGGCGGCGGGTGGCGCGGCCGGTTCCGGGGGCGCCCCAACTGCCGTCCGGGCCGGGCATCTCGGCCTCGACGGTCTCGGGCAGCGGGACCTGCCGGACCGTTACTTCTTGTCCGCTGTACGTGTCGAAGGCCCGGGTCTCGACGATGTCGCAGGCGTCCGCGGGCGGCCGGGGCAGGCGGTAGCGGTCGGCCAGCACCCGACCCGCGTAGTCCTCCACGACGCCTCCCCGGAGCGCGCGTTCCCGATTCCGTACGGACCAGTCAATTCCAGTCGGTATCCGTCCGGTTGCGGCTGCGTACAGTCCGCAACGTCTCACGATACGTGCCCGGGCCGGGCCCTGCCGACCGGACGGCCGAACCGGGCGCCCCGGGGATTTCCCGGCCGTCCGGGCGGGCCGCTACGACCGGGGGCGGAAGGTCGCGAAGGCCGTCTCGCGCAGGGTCCGGCACTCCTTCTCGTCCCAGGCGTCCTTCACACAGGTGATCATTATCGAGTAGCCGTGCCGGGCGTCGACCTTGAAGCCGCGGTTGAGGACCCGTACCCGCTCGCCGCCCTGGTCCCGCTCGAACGACCAGTCGGCGACGGTCGGGTAGCCGCGGTAGTCGACGCTGCTGATGCCGAGCGACTTGTAGCCGGGCATGCTGCCGCGCACCGCGTCCTCCAGGCCCCGCCAGGCGGCGGCCGCGTCGTTTGTCGGCGAGGAGTTGAAGTCGATCTGGACCCGGGGGAACCCGCCGGACTCGCTGTAGATGCCGCCGGAGTTCTGGCCCGCTATGCCGGTGCGCTTCCAGCCCTCGGGCAGGGCCATGGAGAAGTGGAAGCGGTCGTCGGTCTTCTCCGCGTAGCCGTCCGGGACCTCGTCCGACGCCTCCTTGCCGGCGTCACCGGCGGAGTCACCGCCGTCCGAGCCGCTCCGGCCGTCCTGGCCGCCGGCGTCTTCCTTGCCGTCGGCGCTGTCCCGGTCCGGCTTCCCCGCACCGTCGTCGCTCTTGGGCTCGGCGGGACGGTCCGCCGCCGAACCGCCGTCCGCCGCCCCGTCCTTGCCCGCCGTCGTCCCGCTGTCCTTCGCGGCGGAGCCCCCGCCGGAGCCGTCACCGTCGCCGAGGGTGAACACCAGCACGACGGCGAGCACGGCCAGCACCACGACCGCGGCGATGACGGCGAGTGTCCGGCGCGGTACGACATCGGTGAGCGAGGCCGTGACACCCCTGCGGGCCCCCGCCGGGCCGGACGTGCCGGAACCGCCCCGGGCACCGGCCGCCGTACCGGCAC
>NZ_WHPN01000220.1 GCF_009735685.1 Streptomyces lycii
AGCCCGTACCCGACCGGGTAGAGCTGCTCCGCCGGGTCGTCCGCGCTCGGCACCGGGACGGGCAGCCGGCCCGTCGGTTCGGTGCGGCCCGCGACGACCCGGGCCGCCGCCCGGATCTCCACGTCCGTCCAGGAGTACGTCGCCAGCGAGGCCGCGACCCCGTCCAGATGCGCGATGTCGTACGGGTTGCGGATGGCGACGTGCACCACCGGCACCCCCGTCGCGGCCAGCGCCGTCACCAGGTCGCGCTGCGAGGACCCGGCGGTGACGTTGTACGTGGCCACGACCACCGCGTCCCTGCCGCTCGCCGCGGCGACGGCCGACGCGATCGTCTCCGGTGACGGGTGCGGCGAGCCCGCCGTGCCCGTGGACAGCGCCTCGGCCGTGAAGCCCTGCTCCGTCAGCGCCTCCGCCAGCACCTTCGTCGGCGGGCCGCCGGTGCCCGAGGGCGCCGCCGGGTCGACGCCGACGACGAGCACGTCGCGCCCGCCGCGGCGGCTCAGCGGCAACGTGGGCCGCCCGTCCCGCTCCTCGTTGACCAGCAGTGTGGTGGTGCGCCCGGCGATCCGGTCGGCGGCCACCAGATGGGCCTGGGTGCCTACGGTGCGCTCGACGCCCTGGTGGCTGACGAACGGCTCCTTGAACAGCCCGCGCCGGGCCTTCAGCTCCAGCACGCGCAGCACGGACTCCTCGATCCGCGCCTCCGTCAGCTCGCCGTCCCGGACGGCGTCCAGCACGGCGTTCCAGGCGGTGGGCAGGTCCGGCGGGTTGAGCAGCTGGTCGACGCCCGCCGCGAGGGCCAGCACCGGCACCCGGTCGTCGCCGTACTTCTGCCGCACCCCGGCCATCCCGAGCGAGTCGGTGACCACGACGCCCTCGTAGCCGAGGCGTTCCCGGAGGATGCCGGTGAGGATCGGCTTCGACAGGGTCGCCGGATCGTCGGACGGGTCGAGCGCGGGGAAGAGCAGATGCCCCGTCATGACCGAGTCGATCCCGGCGGCGATGGCGGCCCGGAACGGCGGCGCGTCCAGCCGCTCCCACTCCTCCTCGGTGTGGGTGATCTTCGGGATGCCGTAGTGGCTGTCGACATCGGTGTCGCCGTGGCCCGGGAAGTGCTTCGCGGCGGTGGCGATGCCCGCGCCCTGGTAGCCCTGGACCTGGGCGGCGACCAGCCGGGCGACGGCCTCGGGGTCGGAGCCGAAGGAACGGACGCCGATGACCGGGTTGGCCGGGTTGACGTTGACGTCGGCGACCGGGGCGTAGGTCTGCCGGATGCCCATGGCGGCCAGCTCGCCGCCCGCGATCCGCGCTGCCGTACGGGCGTCACCGCGCGAGCCGTGCGCCCCGAGGGCCATCGCGCCCGGCATCAGCGTCGCGGGCGCGCCGACCCGGGCGACGATGCCGTGCTCCTGGTCGGTGGAGATCATCAGCGGCACGGGCGTGGACTGGGCGAGCCCGGCCTTCTGGATGCCGTTGGAGAGGTCGGCGATCTGGTGCGGGTCGCGGGTGTTGTGCGCCCAGGCGAAGTAGATGATGCCGCCGACGTGGTACTCCGCGATCAGCTCGGCGGCGTTGGAGACGCCGATCTCCTCCTGGTTGGAGGCGACGTCACCCGGGTCCGGGTCGGTGGCGGAATGCCCGTAGACCCGCATCACGAACAGCTGGCCGACCTTCTCCTCGAGGCTCATCCGTCCGATGAGTCTGCGCAGTCTCTCCCGGCCCGGATGCCGGGCGGACTCGGCCGCGCGGGCCTCGCCGGCACCTGTCGCGGCGACCGCGACGGCCGCCGCGGTGGCGGTGAGCAGGGTGCGGCGGGACGTGGGGTGATGCACGGGCACTCCTTCCGTACGGAGGAGAGCTGGCAGGCACGGAATCCCGGCGGAACGGGTACGGGCGGCGCCAACTTCCCTGCTGTCGGGGGATTGAAGGAAACTTCCAAGAAGCAACGGATAGCCGGAAAGTTATCGCCGGTCAATGGTCGCGGCGGAGATCGCCGCTCCGGAATTTCCGCGGGAGCGGCACCGTTGCCCCGCCGACGGCAGCCGTCCGCATCAGCGGGCCCCGGCAGGGGGCGCGGCGAGGCCGAACTCCGCCCAGACCGTTTTGCGGGGGAGCGGGCCCGGTGTCACGCCCCAGCGGTCGGCCAGCGCCTCGACCAGCAGCAGACCCCGGCCCGACTCGCCGCCGGGCGGCGGGCCGTCCGGGTGGTTGCCCGGGAAACGGTCGTGCCGGGCGTCGGCGACCTCGGCCCGGAGCACACCTCCGTGCCCGGCCGCCGTGGTGAGGGCGAGCCGCAGACGGAAGTCACGCCCGGGCACCCGGCCGTGCACGGCGGCGTTCGCCGCGAGTTCGGCGACCACGTGCTCCGCGCGTTCGACGACGTCCTCCGGGACGCCCCACTCGCGCAACTGCGCGGCGGCGAGCAGCCGGGCGAGACGGGCGCCGCGCCGGGTGGGGGAGAGCAGCACGGTGAAGGGGCGGACGGGGGCACCGACTTGGGTGGTTTTCTGGCTCACGCCCCACAGCGTGGCGGCTGCGTGCCTACGCTGACCAGTGATGACGCGGTTGCGTACGGTGACTGTCCGGTGCTTGTCCGGCGCTGTCGGGACTGTCCGGAGCGGGAGCGGGCCCGCTGTACGACGAGGCGTCCCAGCGAGGTGACACGCCGGTACGGCGGAGGGGGTTCGGAATGCGGGTGCGGACGGCGAAGGTGACGGCGGCCGACGGGGTGGAGCCCGGAAGGGGCCCGGACGGCGGGGGCGGTGCGGACGGTGTGGCCGTTGCGGCGGGTACGGACGAGCCCGGCTGGGAGGTCGACCCCGAGGACGAGTCGGGCGCGGCCGTCGTCGCCACCGTGGGACGGCAGCTGAAGCTGCGCCGCGAGGCGGCGGGGATGCGCGCGGCGGAGTTCGGGACGGCGATCGGCTACGGCGAGGACCTGGTCTACAAGGTCGAGGCGGGCAAGCGGATTCCGCGCGCGGAGTACCTGGACAGGGCGGACGAGGTGCTGCGGGCCGGCGGGCTCATCAAGGCGATGAAGCGGGATGTGGCGGAGGTCCGGTATCCGAAGAAGGTCCGGGACCTGGCCCGGCTGGAGGCCAGGGCGGTTGAGCTGTTGTCGTACGGCAATCACAATCTGCACGGTCTGTTGCAGACGGAGGAGTATGCCTCTGCGCTGCTGGAGACTCGACGGCCCGCGTACTCGCCGGACGAGCTGGAGCGAATGCTCGCCGCCCGTATGGCCCGGCGGTCCATCTACGAGCGTTTGCCTGCACCCGAGCTCAGTTTCGTGCAGGAAGAGGTGACGCTGCGTCGGCCGATCGGGGGGACAATGGTGCTGCGTCGGCAGCTTGAACGCCTTCTCGAATTGAGCCGGTTGCGGAACGTCGAGATCCAAGTCATGCCAACATCCCGGGGGGACCACCCGGGAACCGGCGGCCGGATCCAGGTGCTGAAGTTCGAGGACGGTTCTGCTGTGGGGCGCACTGACGACGAGTTCGCTGGGCGTCCTGTTTCCGAGCCGAAACAGCTTCGACTCCTCGAACTCAGATACGGCATCATTCGGTCGCAGGCTCTCACCCCGCGGGAGTCGCTGGCCTTCATCGAGCAAGTGCTGGGAGAGACATGATCCGCAAGACCTCTGCTGGATGCGGTTCCGCGCTGGAGTGGTACAAGAGCAGCTACAGCGACAGCAGCAACGGCAACGACTGTATCGAGGTCGCGACTGCCCCCGGCACGGTGCACGTGCGTGACTCCAAGAACGCGGAGGGGCCCCGGCTCGCCGTCACGTCCGTCGCCTGGGCGCACTTCGTGGCGTACGCCTCGGAGCGCTGACCCTCGACCGGCCGAGTCCCGCTCCCGGTTCACCCGGGAGCGGGCCCGGCGGTGTACGGGCGCAGCCCGCCGGTGCAGACCGGCAGCCGTCAGGCCGACTGGGTCAGCAGCCCCAACAGATGGTCGTGGGCAGGCTTCAGCAGCTCCGGAAGCTCCGGCACCTGCGGGTACCAGCGCTTCTCGTACTCCCAGCACAGCCAGCCGTCCCAGCCCGCGCGGCTGAGCAGTTCCACGCACTCGGCGAGCGGCAGCGCGCCCGCGCCGAGCGGCAGCGGGGTGGTGTCCTCGGCCGAGGCGATGTCCTTCACCTGGACATAGCCCAGATGCGGGTCGAGGACGGCGTACGAATCGGCCGGTTCCTCGCCGTCCCGCCACGGGTGCATCACGTCCCAGATGGCGCCCACGGACAGATGGCCCACCAGGCCGAGGACCCGGGCCGCGTCCGCGCCCCGGCTGTGCGAGTCGTGCGTCTCCAGCAGCAGCGTGACGCCGAGGTCGGCCGCGACCGGGGCCGCGGCGGCGAGACGCCGGGCGGCGACCGCGTCGGCCTCCTCGGGGAACTGGCTGCCGCCGCCGGGGAACACCCGGGCGTACGGGGCACCGAGGTCGTGCGCGAGGGTCAGCAGCGCGTGGAGTTCGGCGACGACCTCCTCGTCGTCACCGGGCGCCGCGACCCGGGTGTAGCCGGCGGCGGTGAGGATCTGCACGCCGGCGTCCCGGAACCGCGCCCTGGTGTCGGCCCGTACGGCCACGTCCACCCCCGGGTGCACGGGCTCCTCCGGGTGCGCCCGCAGCTCGACGCCGTGGAAGCCGTGATCGGCGGCGAGGCGCACCACGTCCGGAATGGGCATGCCCGGCACACCGAGGGTCGAGAAGGCGAGTTGCACGGGAACTCCAAAAAGCCGGCGGACAGCGTCAAGCCGACGAATGCCCTCCCGGGCTCCGCTCCACACCCGTCCCCTGGCCAAAGGAGTGACTTGCGCCGGGCGGAAGCACCGCCGTGACGGGCCCGCAGCCGTGCGACGACGGGAGGGGGTGGGTCCGCAGGGAGGGGGGTCCTCCACGCTTACGTGTATTTGTGGCCGCGGAAAGGGGCGCCCTGGCAACGCCACTGGTTCAGGCGGCCGTAAATATGCGGTGGAGGACCCCCCTCCCGGAGGGCCCGCCCCCGGCACCGCAGCGCACCTGGGACCCGGCTCACCCGGCACCGCAGTGCACCTGGGCCCGGCCCACCCCGGGCCCCGGCTCGCCCGGACCCGCAGCGCACCCGGGACCCGGCTCACCCGGACCCGCAGCGCACCCGGCCCCTCACCGCCCCGGAGGCGGAGCCGTCGAAGCCCGTGCCATCAGGTCCGCCCGGACCGTCGCCACCCCGCCCGGCGGCACCGCCTCGCGCCCCATCGCGATCCGCCCCGCCCGGGCGCCAGCCGCGTGCAGCGGCAGCCGTACGGTCGTCAGCGCGGGCACCGCGTCCACGCTGAACGGCAGGTCGTCGAACCCGGCCACGGACACGTCCTGCGGGATGCGCAGCCCCTGGTCGCGCAGCGCCGCACAGGCCCCGAGGGCGATCGTGTCGTTGGCGGCGACGACGGCTGTCAGCCCCGGCTCCCGCCGCAGCAGCTCCAGCGTCGCGTCGTACCCGGAGGACCGGTCGAACGTCCCGTGCACGGTGAGCCGCCCGAGCCCGCCGGAACCCGAACCGGAACCCGGCGAACCGGAACCCGACCCCGACCCGGCCCCGGGCTCCGCCAGCCCCGCCGCCGCCAGCGCGGCCCGGTGTCCTTCCAGCCGGTGCCGCGTGGTGGTCCGGTCCGGCGGCCCCGTGACGTAGCCGATCCGCCGGTGCCCGAGGGAGAGCAGATGCTCGGTGAGCCGCTGCGCCCCGCCCCGGTTGTCGAAGGTGAGCGTGGCGGCCGGCGGCTCACCGCCGGCCGCCTCGGGCGGCACGGGCAGCGGCGGACGCCCGCAGAGCACGACCCGGGTGCCCGCGGCGGCGAGCCGCGCCAGCTTGGCGGCGACGGCGTCGGCGTGCCCGGCCGTCCCCTCGGTGGCGCCGCCGGTGAGGACCACGGCGGCGGCCCGCTGCCGCTGGAGCAGGGTGAGATAGGTGAGTTCCCGCTCGGCCGAGCCCCCGGTGTTGCAGACGACGGACAGCTTCTCGTCGCCCGCGGTGCCGCCCGTCTCGGACTGCACGGCGCCGGCGATGATGCCGAAGAACGGGTCGGCGATGTCGTTGACGAGGATGCCGACCAGATCCGAGGAGGCCGCGGCGAGCGCGCTGGCGGGCCCGTTGAGGACGTAGTCCAGCTCGTCGACGGCGCGCAGCACACGGGTGCGGGTGGCCTCGGAGACCGGGTAGTTGCCGCTGAGCACGCGGGAGACCGTGGCCGAGGAGACTTTGGCGTGCGCCGCCACATCCGCCAGGGTCACTGCCATCTGATCCTCCGAGTCACCGAGAGCCGCCGGGCGAGGACCGCTCGCCGGGCCCCCGCACCATGTTCTCACTCGGAAAGTTGATTCCGCACGGCCTCTTGTCCATACATTCGGACCGCACCTAGGGTCGCTTTGAGGCAAGCGCTTTCCCCCGCTGTTCGAGGAGCATACCTCCATGGTCGCAGCCAGCCCCCCGCCACTCCGCGCCGCCGTCGTCGGCACCGGAGCCATCGTCACCGGCAGCCATCTGCCCGCTCTGCGGGCGCACCCCGGACAGGTCGAGCTGGTCGCGGCCGCGGACGTGGACGAGGAGCGGCTCGACACCTTCCGCAAGGAGGCGGGGGAGTCGGTCGCCGGATACACCGACCTCGCCGCGATGCTCGAAGAAGCCCGTCCCGACCTGGTACTCATCGGCTCGCCGCCCGCTTTCCACGCCGAGCAGACGATCGCCGCGCTGCGGTCCGGCGCCTCCGTGCTCTGCGAGAAGCCGCTGTGCCTCTCGCTCGCCGAGTACGACGCGATCGCGGCGGCGGAGCGGGACGGCGGGCCGTACGCCTCCGTCGTCTTCCAGCACCGCTACGGCTCCGGCGCGGTGCACGCCCGGCAGCTCCTGGAGTCCGGCCGGCTGGGCGCACCGCTGGTCGCGCACTGCCAGACCACCTGGTATCGGGATACCGCTTACTACTCCGTGCCCTGGCGCGGCAAGTGGTCGACCGAGGGCGGCGGCCCCACCATGGGCCACGGCATCCACCAGATGGACCTGCTGCTGCACCTGCTCGGCGACTGGACCGAGGTCCGCGCGATGGCCGGCCGGCTGGTGCACGACGTGCAGAGCGAGGACGTCTCCACCGCCCTGGTCCGGTTCGCGAGCGGCGCGCTGGCCACCGTCGTCAACAGCGTGCTCTCGCCGGACGAGGTCAGCCGCATCCGCGTCGACTGCGCCGACGCCACCGTCGAACTCACCCACCTCTACGGCCACTCCAACGAGGACTGGGTCTACACCCCCGCTCCGCACAGCACCGGCCGGGCGCACAGCTGGCAGGCACCCGGCCCCGACCTCCCCAGCTCGCACGCCGCCCAGCTCACCGGCTTCCTGGAGGCGCTGCGGGCGGGCGTCCGGCCGCCCGGCGGGGGCAAGGAGGCGCGGCGCACCCTGGAGTTCGTGGCGGCGCTCTACAAGGCCGCGTTCACGGGCCGCCCGGTGCGCGCCGGCGAGATCGGCCCCGGCGACCCGTACTACGCCGCCATGCACGGAGACCACCCCGACTGGGCCCCGCCGCAGGCCGGGCTGCCCCACCAGGCCACCGCGAAGGAGCACCGATGACCGCGCCCCTCACCGTCACCCACACCCACGGCGACCGGATCACCGTCGGCTGCGACGGAACCGAGCTGATGGCGTACGTCTACCGGCCCGACCCCGAGGCGTTCGAGTCGCGCAAGCCGTACGCGCATCCGCTGCGGACCCTGACCGGCAGCACCGTCAGCGGCTACCGCCCGCACGACCACCGCTGGCACAAGGGTCTCCAGATGACCGCGAGCCACCTCTCGCACCAGAACTTCTGGGGCGGCAACTCCTACATCCACGGCGAGGGTTACCGGCCGATCCCCGAGCGGGTCGGCTCCATGCGGCACGACGGCTTCGACGCGCTCGACGTGTCCGACGACCGGTTCTCCTTCACCGAGGCCCTGACCTGGGTGGCCAACAACGGCGACGCGTGGGCCCGGGAGCGGCGCACCGTGGAGGTGCACTCGGCCGAGCCCGACGAGGGCGCCTGGGCCCTGGACTGGTCGATCCACCTCACCAACGTCCGCTCCGAACCGCTCGACTTCGGCTCGCCGACCACCGCGGGCCGTGAGATGGCGGGCTACACGGGGCTGCACTGGCGCGGGCCGCGCGACTTCACCGGCGGCGACGTCCTCGGCCCGGACGGCCGCGGCGGCGAGGGCGAGAGCGGTGCCGCGGCCATGATGGGCACGCAGGCGCCGTGGCTGGCGTTCACCGGCCGGCACGACGACATCGACGCGCGCAGCACCCTGCTGTTCGTCCACGCGCCCGAGAACGAGGAGGCCATTCACGCCTCGCACTGGTTCGTGCGCTCGGAGCCGACCCCGACCGTCGCCTTCTCCTGGGCGTTCTTCGAGGAGTTCACGCTGCCGCCGGGGGAGAGTTTCGCGTACCGCTACCGGGTGGTGGTCGCCGACGGCGCCTGGGACGGCGACCGGGTCGAGTCGTACCTCAAGACGCACGGCTGGTGAGCGCGATGGAGCCGCTCACCGCGCCGCTGCCCGGCGCCGTCGGCATGTCGCACATCAGCGCGTACGACTGGCGGGCCGCCGACGGGGTGTGCGGCGGCAGCCCGCATCTGCACCTGGCCTGCACGGAGGCGTACGTCGTCACCGGCGGCCGGGGCGCCGTGCAGACCCTGACCCCGCGGGGCTGCGCGGAGACGGAACTGGAGCCGGGCACCGTCGTCTGGTTCACCCCGGGCACCGTGCACCGCATGGTGCAGCGCGGCGGGCTGCGGGTCACCGTGCTGATGGAGAACAGCGGGCTGCCCGAGGCCGGGGACGCGGTGTTCACCTTCCCGCCCGGGGTGCTGGCCGACCCGGAGCGGTACGCGGCCGCCGCCGCGCTCCCCGAGGGCCCGGAGCGGGAGGCCGCCGCCCGGCGCCGCCGCGACCTCGCCGTCGAGGGCTACCTCACCCTGCGTGACGCGCTGGAGCAGGGCGACGCCGAACCGCTGCTGTCCTTCCAGCGGACCGCGGCCCGGCTGGTCCGCCCCAAGGTCGCGGACTGGGCCGAACGCTGGCGCGCCGGGGCCCTCGCCGCCGCGGAGCGCACCGGGGAGCGCCTCGCCGCGCTCACCGCGGGCGACCCGGAGCATCTGGCCCGGGCCGAGGTCCGTACCGCCGTCCCGACCCGCCGCGGCGGCTACGGGATGTGCGGACGGCGCGACGAGTACGAACTCCCGGGCGTCACGCTCCCGTACTACGGCGAGTGACGCGTCCGCCCCCTGGCCGACGCAGCTGAACACAGCCGACACAGCCGACACAGCTGACACACAGCCGACACATCCGTACACCGAAGGAGGCCGGTTCGGCATGCCCGGAGACGGCGGACACCCCGGAGACGGCGGACACCCCGGAGACGGCGGACACCCGGGAGACGGCGGACGCGCCGGAGACGGCGGACGCACCAAAGACGGCGGGACCCGCGCACCGCGCTCGGGCCGCACAGGCCGCGTACGCGACGACGGCGGGCACCCGGGACACGGCGGGCACCCGGGACACGGCGGGCACCCGGGACACGGCGGGCACGGCTTTCACGCCGGACACTCGGCGGACGGCGGGATCCGCGCACCCCGCTCGGGCCGCACAGGCCGCACAGGCCGCGCACGCGCCGGAGCCCGCCCGCGCGGCCGCGGCGTCCGCGCTGCCACCGCCGCACTCGTCCTCTGCGCGGCCGTGACCGGCTGCGGCGGCGGCGCGAACGCCGACGGCAGCGGCGGCAAGGCCGTGCTGCGGTTCAGCTGGTGGGGCAACCCCGACCGGGCGGAGCGCACGGAGCGGGCCGTCGAGCTGTTCGAGAAGCGCCATCCCGGCGTCGAGGTGCAGACGTCCTTCGCCGGTTACGAGACGTACAAGCAGAAGCTGGCGACGCAGGCCGCGGGCGGTGACGCGCCGGACGTGATGCAGCTCGACTACCGGCAGATCAACCAGTACGCGACGGCCGGGGTGCTGCTCGACCTCGGCGCCCGCGACGCGGTGCGCACCGGTGGCATCGACAAGGGGCTGCTGGCGACGGGCGCGGTCGACGGCACGCAGTACGCCGTACCGCTCGGCCGGGGCACGCAGGCCGTCGTGTACGACACCGGGGCCTGGCGTGCCTCCGGGGTCGAGCTGCCGCGCGCGGACTGGACGTGGGAGGAGTGGGGTGCCGCGATGGCGGAGCTGTCCGCCGCGGACATTCCCGCGGGCGGCGAGGGCGGCGCCGGTGGCACCCGGGTCGGCGGCCTCGACCCGGGGCAGAGCGAGGACGCGTTCGAGATGTGGCTGCGCGGCCAGGGCAAGGCGCTCTACACCCGCGACGGCAAGCTCGGCTTCACCGAGGACGACCTGACCCGGTGGTGGGCCTGGTGCGACGGGCTGCGGAAACGGGGCGCGGTGAGCGAGGCCCGGCAGACCACCCAGCTCGACGGCTCGGTGGAGAACACCCCGCTGGGCCGGCAGCAGGCCGTGTCCGACATCAACTGGGACGCCCCGGCCAGCGGTTACGAGGCGATCCTCGGCGGTCCCGGGAGCACCGCGCTCGCCCCGATGCCCACCGGCGAGGACGGCACGCCCGGCCAGTACTTCAAGCCGTCGATGTTCGCCGGGGTCAGCGCCGCCACCGCGCACCCCGAGGAGGCCGCGGCGCTCATCGACTTCATCGTCAACGACCCGGACGCGGTGGAGATCCTCGGCGCGGGCCGCGGGCTGCCCGTCAACGACCGGCTCCGGGAGCGGCTCGAACCGGAGCTGACCGGCTTCGACCGGGTCATCGCCGCCCACCACCGGAGCCTGGAGGACCGGCTGAAGCCCCCGCCGCCCGCCCCGCCCAAGGGCGACAACGCCCTCCAGACCACCTTCCAGCGCGACTACGACCAGGTCTCCTTCGGGCGGAAGACCCCCCGGGAGGCCGCGGCGGAATTCATCACCGAGGCGAAGGCGGAGCTGCGGCCATGAGCATCACGACGCGGACACCGGCCCGACCGGCACGGCTGAGGGACGGCCCGCGGGCGCCCGGCGGCCGGGCGAAGCGGCGGCCGCGGCGCGAACGCGAGGGCGCCGCCTGGGTCTTCCTCTCCCCGTGGGTGCTCGGCGCGGCCGTGCTCACCCTGCTGCCGATGGCGGTGTCGCTCTACCTGTCCTTCACGGACTACGACATGTTCGAGCCGCCGTCCTTCGTCGGGCTGCGCAACTACACGCAGATGTTCACCGAGGACCCCCGCTACTGGCGCTCGGTCACCACCACCCTGCTGTACGTCGTGATCGCCGTGCCGCTCCAGCTCGCCCTGGCGCTGGCCGTCGCGCTCGCGCTGAAGTCCGTACGGCGCGGCAAGGGCTTCTACCGCTCGGCCTTCTACGCCCCGTCGCTGCTCGGCGCGTCCATGAGCATCGCCCTCGTCTGGCGGGCGCTCTTCAACGACGGCGGAACCGTCGACGACCTGCTCTCCCGGGCCGGCCTCGACATCGGCGGCTGGGTCAACCAGCCGGGCTGGGCGCTGCTCGCGGTGGCCCTGCTGACCGTGTGGCAGTTCGGCGCCCCGATGGTCATCTTCCTGGCCGGACTCCAGCAGATCCCCACCGAGCTGTACGAGGCGGCGTCGGTGGACGGGGCGGGCCGGTGGCGGCAGTTCGTGTCCGTCACGCTGCCCATGCTGTCGCCGGTGCTGTTCTTCAACCTGGTGCTCCAGACCATCCAGGCGTTCCAGGTCTTCACCCCGGCGTTCGCCGTCAGCGGCGGCCGCGGCGGCCCGGCGGACTCGACGCTCTTCTACACCCTGTACCTCTACGACCGGGGCTTCACCGCCTCCCACATGGGCTATGCCTCCGCCATGGCCTGGGTGCTGCTGCTGGCGGTCGCCGCGGTCACCGCGGTGCTCTTCCGCACCTCCCGGTCCTGGGTCTTCTACGCGGCCGAGGAGGACCGATGAGCAGCACCCGAACCGTCCCCGCGACGCCCGCCCCGGCACCCGGCCCGGCGTCCGCCGCGCCGGGCCGCCGCCCGCCCGTGCAGTGGGGCCGCGTCGCCCTGCACGCCGGCTGTGCCGCCGCTCTGCTGGTGATGCTCTATCCGCTGGCGTGGCTGGTCGCGACGTCCTTCAAACCGGCCGACGAGGTGGTGGCCTCGCTGCGGCTGCTGCCCGGCCGGCTGGAGTGGTCCAACTACACGACGGCCATGGAGGGGCTGGAGGGCGTGTCCGTGTGGCAGTTGCTGGGCAACTCGCTGCTCGTGTCGGGCGGCGCGGTGCTCGGCAACGTCCTCAGCTGCTCGCTGGCCGCGTACGCCTTCGCGCGGCTGCGGTTCCGGATGCGCGGCCCGCTCTTCGCGTTCATGATCGCCACCATCATGCTGCCGCACCACGCGGTGCTGATCCCGCAGTACATCGTGTTCAACCAGCTGGGCATGGTGAACACCTACTGGCCGATGGTGCTGCCCAAGTTCCTCGCCACCGACGCCTTCTTCGTCTTCCTGATCGTGCAGTTCATGCGCGGGCTGCCGCGGGAGCTGGAGGAGGCCGCGCGGATCGACGGCTGCGGGCCGTTCCGCAGCTTCCTGCGGGTGGTGCTGCCGCTGACCCGGCCCGCGCTGATCACCACCGCGATCTTCACCTTCATCTGGACCTGGAACGACTTCTTCACCCAGCTGATCTATCTGTTCGAGCCGCAGAAGTTCACGCTGACGCTGGCCCTGCGGTCCTTCGTGGACGCGTCCAGCCAGTCGGCGTTCGGACCGATGTTCGCCATGTCGGTGTTCGCGCTGCTGCCCATCGTGCTGTTCTTCCTCGCCTTCCAGCGCTTCCTGGTCGAGGGCATGGCCAACTCCGGCATCAAGGGGTAGCGGCATGAAGGGACAGCCCGCACCGTCGGATGCCCGCAGGCGGACGGATGCCCGCAAGCAGGGGGGCGGCGGAAGCAGAAGGAGCCGGCACGGAGGGGGAGGGCCGGCCATGAGGGGACAGGAGGTGCGGCGCGCATGACCGCGGCGTCCCGGAATCCGCGCCCCGGCGTACGGCCGGAGTCCCCGGACCGCTCCGGCGGGACGGGTGCCTCGTCCGGGCTCTCCGGCGCGACCCGCGAGCCCGGCGAACTGTTCGGACCGCGCTTCGAACTCTTCGCCGACGTGCTCGTGCTGGGCCTCGTGATCTCGCTGGGCTGTCTGCCGCTGCTGACCGCCCCGGCCGCGCTCGCGACCGGCTGCGCGCTGCTGCGCCGCCGGCTGCTGTACGACGAGCCGGTGACGGCGGGGCGCTTCCTGGCGGTGTTCGGCGCGCGGCTGCGGGACGCGCCGGGGCGCGAGCTGGCGGCGGGCGCCGTGTGCGCCGGTGCCGCGCTGCTGGTGCTCGCCGACCTGCTGCTGGCCGCGGCCGGACTGCCGGGGGCTCCGCTGTTCGCGGGCGTCCTGGCGCTGCTCGCCGGGTGCGGCGCGGTGGTGGCGCTGCGCGCCTGCGCGCTGCCGGGCGAGGCGCGGCGGCCGCCGGGAGCGCGGCCGTCCCCGGGAACGGCCGGGCGGGAGTGTTCGGGAACAGCCGGGGAAGCTTCCGGAACCGCCGCGCGGGAGGCTCCGGGAACGGGCGTTCCGGGCGCCGGGACTTCGGGCGGCCGGGACGCGGGCGGGCGGCGGACGGGCTACCGGGACGGGGACGGCCGGGACACGGGCGGTCCGGACCCCGGGACGGGCGGCCCGGACCCCCGGAGCGTGCGCCGTGGCTGGCGGCGGGCGGTCCGGTCGGCGGCCGTCCGGTCCGCGGCCGATCTCCCCGGCAGCGGCCTGGTGCTGCTCGCGCTGGCGACGGCCGCGGTGTGCGGCTGGATGCTGCCGCCGCTGCTGTTCCTGGTGCCCGGACCGCTCGCTCTGGCGCTGACGGCCGTCGAGGCGCGTTGAAGAAATCGCTTGTCGTTCATCAACATGCCCGGGAGCGACCTTGTCGTAGGGGACCGTCCCGGGCTAGCGTAAAGAGAAAGAAAGCGCTTGCTGCCGTGCGGTCCGGGAGGGGCCGGTGCGGCGGGGCGCGGGAGAGAGGGAGCCCGAGTGACACGCAAGACGGTACGGATCGCCATGAACGGTGTGACCGGCCGGATGGGCCACCGGCAGCATCTCGTGCGCTCGGTCCTCGCGATCCGCGAGCAGGGCGGGATCGACCTCGGTGACGGCGGCGTCCTGTGGCCCGAGCCGGTCCTCGTCGGCCGCCGCGAGCACGCCCTGCGGGACCTGGCGCAGCGGCACGGACTGGAGCACTGGACCACCGACCTGGACGGCGTCCTCGCCGACCCGTCGATCGACATCTACTTCGACGCCCAGGTCACCTCCGCCCGCGAGGAGGCGGTCACCAAGGCCGTCGCGGCGGGCAAGCACATCTACTGCGAGAAGCCGACCGCCACCGGGCTCGACGGCGCGCTGGAACTGGCACGGCTCGCCCGTGCCGCCGGCGTCAAGAACGGCGTGGTGCAGGACAAGATCTTCCTGCCGGGGCTGCGCAAGCTGAAGCGGCTGATCGACGGCGGTTTCTTCGGCGAGATCCTGTCCGTGCGCGGCGAGTTCGGCTACTGGGTCTTCGAGGGCGACTGGCAGACCGCGCAGCGCCCCTCGTGGAACTACCGCGCCCAGGACGGCGGCGGCATCGTCTCCGACATGTTCCCGCACTGGGAGTACGTCCTGCACGAGCTGTTCGGCGCCGTCCGCACCGTGCAGGCCGAGGTGATCACGCACATCCCGCGCCGCTGGGACGAGCAGGGCAAGCCGTACGAGGCGACGGCCGACGACGCGGCGTACGGCGTGTTCCGGCTGGAGGGCGGCGCCGTCGCGCAGATCAACTCCTCCTGGGCGGTCCGCGTCAACCGTGACGAGCTGGTCGAGTTCCAGGTCGACGGCACGGAGGGCTCGGCCGTGGCGGGGCTGCGCAACTGCCGCGCGCAGCACCGGTCGGCGACGCCGAAGCCGGTGTGGAACCCGGACCTCCCGGTGACCGAGTCCTTCCGCGACCAGTGGCAGGAGGTGCCGGACAACGAGGAGTTCGACAACGGCTTCAAGGCGCAGTGGGAGCTGTTCCTGCGCCATGTGGTGCTGGACGAGCCGTGGTCCTGGGACCTCCTGGCGGGCGCGCGCGGCGTGCAGCTCGCCGAACTGGGTCTGCGGTCGTCGGCCGAGGGCCGCCGGCTGGACGTCCCGGAGCTGTCGCTGTGATCCGGCTTCCCGGCGCGGACGGCGCCCTGCGGTCCCACGAACCCCGGCGCGAGCCCGCCCGGTTCACGCCCGGCGGCCCGGCGCTCGCGTCGCGCGTGGTGTTCTCCGCCGCGCACGTCGTCGCCGATCCGTACGCCGACACCACCCCGGACGGCCCGGCGGCCGTCGACTGGGACGCGACCCTGGCGTTCCGGCGGCACCTGTGGTCGCACGGGCTGGGTGTCGCCGAGGCCATGGACACCGCGCAGCGCGGCATGGGCCTGGACTGGGCCGGCGCGGCCGAGCTGATCCGCCGGTCGGCCGCCGAGGCACGGGCGGCCGGCGGCCGGATCGCGTGCGGCGTCGGCACCGACCAGCTGACCGCGCCCGGCGCCGGACTGCCGCAGGTGCGCGCCGCGTACGAGGAGCAGCTCGCGCTCGTGGAGGAGTCGGGCGCGCAGGCGATCCTGATGGCCTCCCGCGCGCTGGCCGCGGCCGCCCGCGGCCCCGAGGACTACCTCGGCGTCTACGGTCATCTGCTGCGGCAGGCGGCTGAGCCGGTGATCCTCCACTGGCTGGGCCCCATGTTCGACCCGGCGCTGGAGGGTTACTGGGGGAGCGCCGACCTCGACGCGGCCACCGACACCTTCCTGGAAGTCGTCCGCGCCCACCCGGACAAGATCGACGGCATCAAGGTGTCGCTGCTCGACGCGGACCGCGAGGTCGCCCTGCGCCGCAGGCTGCCGGACGGTGTCCGCTGCTACACGGGCGACGACTTCCACTACCCCGAGCTGATCGGGGGCGACGAACGCGGCTTCAGCCACGCCCTGCTGGGCATCTTCGACCCGCTGGGCCCGCTCGCCGCCGAGGCGGTACGGATCCTGGACACCGGTGACACGGACGGCTTCCGCGAACTGCTGGACCCGACGGTCGCGCTGTCCCGGCACCTGTTCCGCGCGCCGACCCGCTACTACAAGACCGGCGTGGTGTTCCTCGCCTGGCTCTCCGGCCACCAGTCGCACTTCACGATGGTCGGCGGCCTCCAGTCCGCCCGGTCGCTGCCGCACCTCGCGCTGGCGTACGAACAGGCCGACGAACTTGGCCTGTTCCCCGACCCGGCGCTCGCGGAGACGCGGATGAAACAGCTCCTCACCCTGCACGGAGTAACCCAGTGAACGACAGCAGCGACAGCAGCGACAGCAGCGACAGCAGTAACGGCAGTAACAGCGGTAGCGCCGGCCGCGGCAGCGACAGCAACAGCTTCGGGAACGGCGGCACCGGCGGCACCGGCGGCACGGGCGGTGCCACGGACAGTGCCACGGACAGTGCCGCGGGCGGTGCGACGGGCGGTGGCGACATCGCCCGGCTGAGCCTCAACCAGGAGACCGTCAAGCAGTGGTCGCTGCCCGAGCTGGCGGAGGGCTGCGCGAAGGCGGGACTGCGGCACGTCGGCCTGTGGCGCGCGCCGGTGCAGAGTTACGGCCCGGAGCGCGCGGCCCGGCTGATGCGGGACGCCGGGCTGGGCGTCACCAGCCTGTGCCGCGGCGGGTTCCTGACCGCCACCGACCCGGGCGAGCGGGCGCGGGCGCTGGACGACAACCGGGCGGCGGTCGACGAGGCCGCGACGCTCGGCACCGACACGCTCGTCCTCGTCTCCGGCGGACTCCCGGACGGCAGCCGGGACCTGCACGGCGCGCGGGAACGGATCGCCGACGCGCTCGCCGAACTCGGCCCGTACGCGGCAGAGCGCGGGGTGCGGCTCGCCGTCGAGCCGCTGCACCCGATGTTCGCCGCGGACCGGTGCGTGGTCTCCACCCTCGCGCAGGCACTGGACCTGGCGGAGCGCTTCCCGGCCGGCCAGGTGGGCGTCGTCGTCGACACGTACCACCTGTGGTGGGACGACACGGTGGCCGGCCAGATCGCCCGCGCGGGCCGGTCCGGCCGTATCGCCGCCTTCCAGTTGGCGGACTGGGTCACCCCGCTGCCGGAGGGTGTGCTGCTGGGGCGCGGACAGCTCGGGGACGGCAGCGTCGACCTCCGGTGGTTCCGCGAGCAGATCGAGGCGGCGGGCTGGGACGGGCCGGTGGAGGTGGAGATCTTCAATCCCGGCCTGTGGGCCCGGGACGGCGCGGAGGTGCTGGCGGAGATCGTCGACCGGTACCGCCGGCTGGTGCTCTGAAGGGGGGTGGCGGTCAGCCGGCGGCCGCTGCCGTTCGCCCGTGCAGATGCACGAGTCGCGCCAAGAGGGATCTTCGGCCCTCACGTTGGGTACACCAAGTAGCGTTCCGGTCGCAGAGCGCGACCGGATTCGGAAAGGTGCCACCTGCATGACGGAGACAAGTGCCGAGGCCGGAGTCGAACACCACCGCTTCCCGCGGCACCCCCGCAGCGTCGGGCGCGCCAGGGCCGCCCTGCGCACCGCCCTCGCGGCGTGGGGTGTCGAGGGGGAGGCGGCGGATGTCGCCGAGTTGCTGCTCTCCGAGCTGATGACGAATGCCGTACGGCACGCGCAGGTTCCGGCGGGGCGGCAGGTCGAGGCGGGATTCGCCCTCACCGGGCGGCTGCTGCGGCTGGAGGTCTCGGACGCGAGCGAGAGGCTGCCGGTGCCCGCGCAGGCCTCCGGCGACGCGGAGGGCGGGCGCGGGCTGGCCCTGGTCGCGAGCCTGGCCGACGACTGGGGCGTCCGCGCGCGCGAGGGCGTGGGCAAAACCGTCTGGGCGCTGCTGAAGCTGGAGCACACGCCGCCGCGCGACGGCTAGGGCGGCGTCTCCGCCGCCTCCCGGTCTCCGCCGCCTCCCGGTCTCCGTGCCTCCGGGCTTTCGTGTGCCCGCCGGGCGTCCTGCGTCAGTGCTTCCTGGCCTTGCGCCGGGCGACGGCCGCCGCCGCGATCGGCAGGCCCACGTCGAGGGCGCGGGTGACCTGGGAGACGGGCAGGCCCGTCTTCTTGGCGACGGCGCGGGCCACGGGGCGGGTCACTTTGCTGAGGAACATCATGCTTTCCACCGTACGACCGGCCCTGGCGGCGGGCACGTCCGGTAACGGAAGAATAACTATGGGGAGTCGTGCAACCCTTTACGGCAGTCGGCGGTCGTATTGGGCATCAGGGCTTCCCGGGGGGAATCTGGGGGGATTCGAGGGGGAGCCCGATCGAGGGGGGTAACCCGAGGGTGCCCGGTCGACGGACCGGGCACCCTCGGTTCGTCTTCGGGGGGCGCGCGCCCGTTCCTCCGCTGCCGGACCGTCACCTCGCCCCGTACCCGTACCACTGCTCCGTACAACTCCCGGGCCCGTTACGCGTCTTCGGTGCACCGGCCCGTGCCTCCTGCCCGCTTCCCGGTCGTGCCGTCGGCGCGCCGGGAGCCCGACGGTCCGCCCGGGCGCCCTGCGTACCGTCAGCCGTCCGTCAGCTGTCAGTTGTCAGTCAGCCGTCACCGTCAGCCGTTCGCCAGCTGTCAGCGGCCGGGCTTCACCCGTCGCCCGTCGCCCGTCGCCTGTCAGCCGTCAGCCGGCGGGACGCGGTCCGTCGGTGGTCAGCCGTCGGGCGCGGCGACGAGTTCCGCTTCCGTGGGGAACGACTCCTGGGCCCCGCGCCGGGCGCGGACGGTGGCCCCGACGCGGACCGCGTACCGGACGGCGCCCTCCAGGGAATCGCCGCGGCCGAGCCGCAGCGCGAGCGCCCCGGCGAACGCGTCGCCCGCGCCGCTGCTGTCCACCGCGCCGACGGGCGGACCGGGCACCCGCACCGTGCCCTGGTGGTCTGCGGCGAGCGCCCCCGACCCCCGCGTCACCACCACCGAGCGCGGCCCCCGGGAGAGCAGTGCCGACGCCCACACCGCCGGATCGGCCGAGTCCGCGGCGGGATGGCCGGACAGCAGGGAGCGCGCCTCCCGCTCATCCACGACCAGCGGATGGCACGCGGCGAGGACGGCGGCGGGCAACGGGGCGGGCGGCGACGCGTTCAGCACCACCCGGGTCCCCGGATCGCGCGCCTGGACGACCGCCGCGACGGTGGCCATGGGGATCTCCAACTGCACCGAGACCACCCGGGCCGCGGACAGCAGGCTTCCGGCGGCCCGGATGTCCGCGGGCGAGAGCCGCGCGTTGGCGCCCGGCGAGACGACGGTGCCGCCGGCCCCGGACGGATCCACCGTGATCACGGCGACCCCGGTGGGTGAGTCCCCGACGAGCACACCGACGGTGTCGACACCCGCCGCGCGCAGTTCCGCCAGCAGCAGTTGCCCGTACGCGTCACCGCCGACCCGCGCCAGCAGCGCCGTACGCGCCCCGAGCCGGGCCGCCGCGACCGCCTGGTGGGCCCCTTTGCCGCCCGGCCGCACGACCAGGCCGGAGCCCAGGACGGTTTCACCGGCCGCGGGACGACGGTCCACACCGATCACCAGGTCGGCGCCGGCCGAGCCCACGACCAACAGGTCGTAGACGTGCATGAATTCCTTCTTTCTCCTGGTCGGGGAGGGGAGGCGGCCGCTGTCGCCGGCCGGTGGCCGGGTCGCCGGGTGCCGGCCGTGCGAGCGGCCCGTGCGTCGTCGGGGCGCCGGGCGGCGCCGTGTACCGCCAGCTTGCCGGGAAATGCCGGTTGCCGTGCGGCAGTTGCTCCGATGCGCCCCCTCTTCGTGCCGCCGCGTGCCTGTTGGTGCCACCGCATGCCGCTGTCGTGTCACTGTCGTGCCGCCGCATGCCGCTGTCGTGTCGCCGCATGCCGCTGTCGTGCCGCCCCGGGGCCGCTCCGGGGCCGCCCGGGGCGCTCCGCGGGCCGGGACGGAGGCCGGACGCCCCGTTCGCGGCCGGTTGTCCACAGGCCGGGACGCGTTGTCCGCGCCCGGCGGTAACGTCACGGGCATGGCGCAATGGGCGGTGGTGGAGGGGGTCCTGGAGCGGATCACCTACGCCAATGAGGAGAACGGGTACACGGTGGCCCGGGTCGACACCGGCCGCGGCGGCGGCGACCTGCTGACGGTCGTCGGCTCGCTGCTCGGCGCGCAGCCCGGCGAGTCGCTGCGGATGGAGGGCCGTTGGGGCTCCCATCCGCAGTACGGCAAGCAGTTCACCGTCGAGAACTACACCACCGTGCTGCCCGCGACCGTCCAGGGCATCCGCCGCTATCTGGGCTCCGGCCTGATCAAGGGCATCGGGCCGAGGATCGCCGACCGGATCGTGGAGCACTTCGGGACGGACACGCTCGACGTCATCGAGCAGCGGCCCGAGCGGCTGATCGAGGTGCCCGGCCTGGGGCCGAAGCGCACCAAGCTGATCGGCGCGGCCTGGGAGGAGCAGAAGGCGATCAAGGAGGTGATGGTCTTCCTCCAGGGGGTCGGGGTCTCGACGTCCATCGCCGTGCGGATCTACAAGAAGTACGGGGACGCGTCGATCTCCGTCGTACGGAACCAGCCGTACCGGCTCGCGGCGGACGTCTGGGGCATCGGGTTCCTCACCGCCGACAAGATCGCCCAGTCCGTGGGGATCCCGCACGACAGCCCCGAGCGGGTCAAGGCCGGGTTGCAGTACGCCCTCTCCCAGTCCTCCGACCAGGGCCACTGCTATCTGCCCGAGGAGCGGCTGATCGCCGACGCGGTGAAGCTGCTCCAGGTCGACACCGGCCTGGTCATCGACTGCCTCGGCGAGCTGGCGGGCGAGGAGGAGGGCGTCGTACGGCAGGAGGTCCCGGGGGAGGAACCGGGGAGCAGGGTCTCCGCGGTCTATCTGGTGCCCTTCCACCGCGCCGAGCTGTCCCTGTCCGCGCAGCTCCTGCGGCTGCTGCGCACCGACGAGGACCGGATGCCCGCGTTCCGTACGGTCCGGTGGGACAAGGCCCTCTCCTGGCTGGGCGGCCGGACCGGCGCGGAGCTGGCCCCGGAGCAGGAGCAGGCGGTGCGGCTGGCGCTGACGCAGAAGGTCGCCGTGCTGACCGGCGGGCCGGGCTGCGGGAAGTCCTTCACCGTACGGTCCGTGGTCGAGCTGGCCCGGGCGAAGCAGGCCAGGGTGGTGCTGGCCGCGCCGACGGGCCGGGCCGCGAAGCGGCTCTCCGAGCTGACCGGAGCGGAGGCCTCCACCGTGCACCGGCTGCTGGAGCTCAAGCCGGGCGGCGACGCGGCGTACGACCGGGAGCGGCCGCTGGACGCCGATCTGGTGGTCGTCGACGAGGCGTCCATGCTGGATCTGCTGCTGGCGAACAAGCTGGTCAAGGCCGTGCCGCCGGGTGCGCACCTGCTGCTGGTGGGCGACGTCGACCAGCTGCCGTCGGTCGGCGCGGGAGAGGTGCTGCGGGATCTGCTCGCGCCGGGCGGCCCCGTCCCGTCCGTGCGGCTCACCCGGATCTTCCGGCAGGCCCAGCAGTCCGGCGTGGTGACGAACGCGCACCGGATCAACAGCGGCGTCCCGCCCGTCACCCGGGGCCTCACCGACTTCTTCCTCTTCCCGGAGGAGGACACGGAGGCCGCGGGCCGGCTCACGGTGGACGTGGCCGCGCACCGGATCCCGGCGAAGTTCGGTCTCGACCCGCGCCGGGACGTGCAGGTCCTCGCCCCCATGCACCGCGGCCCGGCGGGCGCGGGCGCGCTCAACGGACTGCTCCAGCAGGCCGTCACCCCGGGCCGCCCGGACCTTCCGGAGCGCCGCTTCGGCGGCCGGGTCTTCCGGGTCGGCGACAAGGTCACCCAGATCCGCAACAACTACGAGAAGGGCGAGAACGGCGTCTTCAACGGCACGGTCGGCGTCGTCACCGCCCTCGACAACGACGAGCAGCGGCTCCTGGTCCGGACCGACGAGGACGAGGAGGTGGGTTACGACTTCGACGAGCTGGACGAGCTGGCGCACGCGTACGCGGTGACCATCCACCGCTCCCAGGGAAGCGAGTATCCGGCCGTGGTCGTGCCGGTCACCACGGGTGCCTGGATGATGCTCCAGCGCAATCTGCTGTACACGGCGGTCACCCGGGCGAAGCGGCTGGTCGTGCTCGTCGGCTCGCGGCGGGCGCTCGGCCAGGCGGTGCGGACCGTATCGGCCGGACGGCGCTGCACGGCGCTCGATCACCGTCTCATTGGGGCCGTCTGAGCGGGTTTGTCCCGCTCGCCTTTTCCAAACGGCGCGAAGAGGAGCAGGATGGGGCTGCACGCGGCACTGCGTGCCACAAATAGGCCTGACGGCCGACCCCGAGTGCACGGCCCCGAGCCAAATGGGGGAAGGTAGAGACAGTCAGGGCACCTCGAAGAAGAGGCACAACGTCGGTGAGGGATGACGTGAGCGACAACTCTGTAGTACTGCGGTACGGGGACGGCGAATACACCTACCCCATCGTCGACAGCACTGTCGGCGACAAGGGCTTCGACATCGCGAAGCTGCGTAACCAGACCGGTCTGGTGACCCTGGACAGTGGTTACGGCAACACCGCGGCGTATAAATCGGGGATCACCTACCTCGACGGCGAACAGGGCATCCTGCGGTACCGGGGCTACCCGATCGAGCAGCTCGCCGAGCGCAGCACCTTCATCGAGACCGCGTACCTGCTGATCAACGGTGAGCTGCCCACCGTCGACGAGCTCGCCGCCTTCAAGAACGAGATCACCCAGCACACGCTGCTGCACGAGGACGTCAAGCGTTTCTACGACGGCTTCCCGCGTGACGCCCACCCGATGGCGATGCTGTCCTCCGTGGTCAGCGCCCTGTCGACGTTCTACCAGGACAGCCACAACCCGTTCGACGAGGAGCAGCGCCACCTCTCGACGATCCGGCTGCTCGCCAAGCTTCCGACGATCGCGGCCTACGCGTACAAGAAGTCCATCGGCCACCCGGTCGTCTACCCGAGCAACGACCTGGGCTATGTCGAGAACTTCCTGCGGATGACCTTCTCGGTGCCCGCCGCCGAGTACGAGCTGGACCCGGTCGTCACCAGCGCTCTCGACAAGCTGCTGATCCTGCACGCGGACCACGAGCAGAACTGCTCGACCTCCACCGTGCGCCTCGTCGGCTCCTCGCAGGCCAACATGTTCGCCTCGATCTCGGCGGGCATCAGCGCGCTCTGGGGCCCGCTGCACGGCGGCGCCAACCAGTCGGTGCTGGAGATGCTGGAGGGCATCAAGAACTCCGGCGGCGATGTCGACACCTTCATCCGCAAGGTGAAGAACAAGGAAGACGGCGTGAAGCTCATGGGCTTCGGACACCGCGTCTACAAGAACTTCGACCCCCGGGCGAAGATCATCAAGGCGGCGGCGCACGACGTCCTCTCCGCGCTCGGCAAGTCCGACGAGCTGCTCGACATCGCGCTCAAGCTCGAAGAGCACGCGCTCGCCGACGACTACTTCACCGAGCGCAAGCTCTACCCGAACGTGGACTTCTACACCGGTCTGATCTACCGGGCCATGGGCTTCCCGACCGAGATGTTCACCGTGCTCTTCGCGCTCGGCCGGCTGCCCGGCTGGATCGCCCAGTGGCACGAGATGATCAAGGAGCCCGGTTCCCGCATCGGCCGTCCGCGGCAGATCTACACCGGCGTCGTGGAGCGCGACTTCGTCCCGGTCGAGCAGCGGTGACGACTGCCTGCGGGACACGTCCGTAGCAGAGGGGCCCGGCGCGCGGGGCCCCTCTGTTGTGTTTCCTGTCGTGTTTGCCGCCCGGCGGCGCGGGCCCCGGCGGCGTGTGCCCGCCGCGGGGCGGAAGGGCGATCCGGCGCGGGGCGGAGAGCTGGTCCGGCGCGGAGCGGAAGGGCGATCCGGCGCGGGGCGGAAAAGCGAGGAGCGCCCCTCCGATCGATCCCCCCACGGGTCGATCAACGAGGCGCTCCCCATCCCGGATCGGATTCCCCCCACGGGATCCGGCCGGGCGTCTGGTGGCCGAGTCACTCTCGGCCGTGCTCTTCTGTTGTACCGCTGCGCCGCTGTGCTCTGCCGGGACGAGCGCGTACGGGAGGGCCGCTCAAAGCTCCCCGGGCACGCGCCCCGGCCACGCACGACCTGGTTCGTCCCCCAAGACGATCCCGGTCTGGCGGATGCTCCACCCCGCCGGAGGTGTTGCATCGCCCGGTTAGACTCGCGACCCCCCGAAATGGTTACCTGCCAATGAATGTGATCTGGGTCTCATGCCATATGGGGGCCAAGTCGGGCAAGACCTACGATTTGGAGATCGACTCATCCAGGTGAGGGTCTCGTGCAGCTGTTGGTGATTGTGTGAACGTCCGCAGCCTCAGGCTGTTGGTGACCACGAAGACCGACGAGAACGCCATCGCGGCCCCGGCGATCATCGGGCTCAGCAGCCCCGCGGCGGCGACGGGCAGCGCCGCCACGTTGTAGCCGAAGGCCCAGAACAGATTGCCCTTGATCGTACCCAGGGTGCGCCGGGACAGCCGGATCGCGTCCGCGGCGACCCGCAGATCACCCCGTACCAGCGTCAGGTCGCCCGCCTCGATCGCCGCGTCCGTGCCCGTGCCCATCGCCAGGCCCAGATCGGCCGTGGCCAGCGCGGCGGCGTCGTTGACCCCGTCCCCGACCATGGCGACCCGGCGGCCCTCCGCCCGGAGCCGCCGGACGACCGCGACCTTGTCCTCCGGCAGCACCTCGGCGATCACCTCGTCGATCCCGGTCTCCCGGGCCACCGACTCCGCCACGGCCCGGTTGTCGCCGGTGAGCAGGACCGGGGCCAGCCCCAGTGCGCGCAGCTCGGCGACCGCGGCCGCGCTGCCCTCCTTGACGGCGTCGGCGACCGTGAGCACCCCGCGCACCGCGCCGTCCCAGCCGACCACGACGGCCGTACGGCCCTCCGCCCCGGCCCTGTCCCGCACCGCCGTCCATTCCCCGGACGGGGCCCCGGCGCCGGGCAGCAGCCTCTCCCGGCCGACCAGCACCTCGTGCCCCTCCACGGTGCCGCGCACGCCGAGCCCGGGAACGTTCTCGAAGTCCTCGACGGGCGGCAGGGCGCCGGTGCGCGCGGCGGCGCCCTCGGCGACCGCCCGGGCGATCGGGTGCTCGGAGGCGTGCTCCACCGCGCCGGCCAGCCGCAGCAGCTCGTCCTCGCCGACGCCGGGCGCCGGGTGCACGCCGTGCAGGGTCATCCGGCCGGTGGTGACCGTGCCGGTCTTGTCGAGCAGGACGGTGTCGACCCGGCGCGTCGACTCCAGCACCTCCGGACCCTTGATCAGGATGCCGAGCTGGGCACCGCGCCCCGTGCCGACCATGAGCGCGGTCGGCGTGGCCAGCCCGAGGGCGCACGGGCAGGCGATGATCAGGACCGCCACGGCGGCCGTGAAGGCGGCGGTGGCGCCGCCGCCCGTGAGCAGCCAGCCGGCCAGGGTGCCGAGGGCGATCAGCAGTACCACCGGCACGAAGACCGCCGAGATCCGGTCCGCGAGCCGCTGCACCTCGGCCTTGCCGTTCTGCGCCTCCTCGACCAGCGCGGCCATCCGGGCCAGCCGGGTGTCGTCGCCGACCCGGGTGGCCTCGACGACGAGCCGGCCGCCCGCGTTGACCGTCGCACCGGTCACGCTGTCGCCCGGTGCGACGTCCACCGGCACCGATTCGCCGGTCAGCATGGAGACGTCGACGGCCGAGCTGCCCTCGACCACACGGCCGTCCGTGGCGATCTTCTCGCCGGGCCGTACGACGAAGCGCGTGCCGACGGCCAGCCTGCCGACCGGTACGCGCTCCTCCCGGCCGTCCGGGCCCAGCACCGCCACGTCCTTGGCGCCCAGCTCCATCAGGGCCCGCAGGGCGGCTCCGGCGCGGCGCTTGGAGCGCGCCTCCAGCCAGCGGCCGAGCAGGATGAACGTGGTGACCCCGGCGGCCACTTCCAGATAGAGCGCGGACGCGGCCTCCGCGCGGGACACCGAGAAGCTGAAGCCGTGCCGCATCCCGGGCATGCCCGCGTCGCCGAGGAACAGCGCCCACAGCGACCAGCCGAACGCGGCCAGGGTGCCGACCGAGACGAGCGTGTCCATGGTGGCCGCGCCGTGCCGGGCGTTCGTCAGCGCGGCGCGGTGGAAGGGCAGCGCGCCCCAGACCACGACCGGCGCGGCGAGGGTCAGCGAGAGCCACTGCCAGTTGTCGAACTGGAGCGCGGGGATCATCGCCATCAGCACGACCGGTACGGACAGCGCGGCCGACACCAGCAGGCGCTGCCGCAGCGCGTCCGGCTCGCCGTCCCCGCCGCCGTCCCCGCCCTCGTGTCCGTGGCCCTCTCCGGCACCGGACTCCGCGCCGGCCGGTGCGGCGCCGGTCGCGGTCTCCGGGGCCGGGCGCGGCGGGGGCTTGCGCTCGGCGGTGTAGCCGGTGCGTTCGACCGTGGCGATCAGGTCCTCCACGGCCACCGCGCCGCCGAACGCGACCTTGGCCTTCTCGGTGGCGAAGTTGACGGTGGCGCTGACCCCGTCCATGCGGTTGAGCTTCTTCTCGACGCGTGCCGCGCAGGAGGCGCAGGTCATCCCGCCGATCAGCAGTTCGACCTGTTCCTCGCCGCCGGTGTCCCCGCCGGGACCGGTGTCCCGGCCGGAACCGGCGGTGGCCGCGGTCTCCGGGGCCGTGCTGGTCATCTCGGAACTCCTCGGGGGAGGGCCGGGCCGCCGCGGCGCCCTGTCGGCGGAGCGGCGGTCCCGGCGGGGTGTGCCGGGAGGGTCAGGCCCGGCCGGTGAGCTCGTATCCGGCCTCGTCCACGGCGGCGCGTACGGCTTCCTCGTCCAGCGCGGCCGCGGAGGTGACGGTGACCAGCCCGGCGGCGGCCTCGGCCTTGACGGAGCTGACGCCGTCGAGGGCGGACAGCTCCTCGGAGACCGCCTTCTCGCAGTGGCCACAGGTCATGCCCGTGACCCGGTAGGTGGTGGTGACGCCGCCGGTGGCGGTCTCGGTGCGTGCTTCGGCGCTCATGCCGGCTCTCCTCTGCGGGGCGTACGGGTGTTCTGGTGACCAGGGTGCACCGGAACACTTCCGATGCTTGCTGCTACTGGAGAGTCTATACCCCTTAGGGGTATGGGCGGCGCGGGGGGCGGACACACGTGCGCCCCGGCCTCCAGGGGGGAGGCCGGGGCGTGTCCGGTGCGGGTGCCCGGTGTTCAGTGCGGCCCGCGGCTGCGGTTCCGCGGGCGGGCGGCGACCCAGGCGCGCACGGTGTCGGCGAACCAGTAGGGCCGGCCTCCCTCCACGCGGTCGGGCGGCGGCAGCAGTCCGTGCTTCCGGTAGGAGCGGACGGTGTCGGTCCGCACGCTGATGTGCGCGGCGATCTCCTTGTACGACCACAGCCTCCGGTCAGTCATGCATGCCCTTCCCCGCGGGCGCGGCGGCGCGGCTCGTCGGGCCGGCGGGGGATCCGCACGGGCCCGCTGTGATGTGACACCCGGGCCAACGAGACCGGGACGGCCGGGTCAGGGTCTGTCGAAGGGCTGTTACGGGACGCCCGGGAAACCGTGACAGTCTGCGCCGCCCGGAACCGGACCGCACGCCCCGGGTTTCACTCCCCGCCCGCGCTCCCGCCCGCGCCCCCGTTCCCGCCCGGGATCCCCTCTCCGTCCGGGATCCCGTCCCCGCCCGCGTACGACTCCGCGAACTCGTCGAGGCGTACCGGGCGCCGCCGCGCGCGGGACAGTTCGCAGGCCTCCGCGACCAGCAGGGCGTGCAGTGCCTCCCGGCCCGAGCAGGGGTTCGGGGCCTCGCCGCGGGCCGCCCGGACGAAGGCCGCCAGCTCGGCGCGGTAGGCGGCGTCGAAGCGGTCCAGGAAACCGGTCCACGGGCTGCGCGGGGCGGCCGGGCCGCCCGGCTCCGCCGAACCGAACGGCGTACGGGCACCGAGGCCGACCACGAGCTGGTCGCGCTCCCCGGCCAGCTCCATGCGCACGTCGTAGCCCGCGCCGTTGTAGCGGGTCGCGGTGGCGGTGACGAGGGTGCCGTCGTCCAGCGTCAGCAGGGCGGCGGCGGTGTCCACGTCACCGGCCTCGCGGAAGAAGGCCGCACCGCCGTTCGCGCCGGTCGCGTACACCTCCGTGACCTCCCGGCCGGTCACCCAGCGCACCGCGTCGAAGTCGTGCACCAGGCAGTCCCGGACCAGCCCGCCCGACAGCGGCAAGAAGCCCGGCGGCGGGGGCGCCGGGTCCGAGGTGAGCGCCCGGATCGTGTGCAGCCGCCCGAGCCGGCCCGAGCGCACGGCCTCCCGCGCCGCCCGGTAACCGGCGTCGAACCTCCGCTGGAAACCCATCTGGAGCAGCGTCCCGGCCGCCTCGACCTCCTTCAGGGCGCGCACGGTCCCGGCCAGGTCGGTCGCGATCGGCTTCTCGCAGTAGGCGGGAAGCCCGGCGCGGGCCGCCCGGGTGATCAGCCCGGCGTGTGCGGCGGTCGCGGTGGCGATCACCACGGCGTCCACGCCCGCCGCGAAGAGCGCGTCCACCGACCCGGCCGCCGGCGCGCCGGTCCGGGCCGCCAGCCCGGCCGCCCGGGCGCCGTCCGCGTCCCCGACCACCACCTCGTCCACGCCCGGAGTCGAGATCAGGGCCTCCGCGTGGAAGGACCCGATCCGTCCGGCGCCCAGCAGTCCGATGCGCATGGCACGTCCCTTCGGTGAGGTGGTGGTGTGGAGCGCGGCGCACCCTGTGGGTCGCGGCGTGCGCCGGCCGCGCGGCGGACGGCTGTACCGCTGAACCGGCCGCCGCCCCGCAGCGCGCGGCGGCGTCCGGCCTCAGCGGTACAGCGCCGGCCGTTCGACCAGCTCGACCGGCACCCGTTCGCCCGTCGCCTGGGCGCGTACGCCCGCCTCGCAGGCCGCCGCGGCCGCGTAGCCGTCCCAGACGCTCGGGCCCTCGACGACGCCGCGCCGGCACGCGTCCACCCAGCGCTGCACCTCGCGGTCGTACGCGTCCTCGAACCGCACCACGAAGTCCTGCGCGATCTCGCCGCCCCAGCGGCCCGCCGCGTTCGTCACCATGGCGTGCCCGTCACCGACGCGGGCGCTGCCGGCGGAGCACACCGCCTCGCACCGCACCTGGTAGCCGAAGCCGCAATTGACGAAGATCTCCACGTCGACGACCGCGCCGCCGTCCGTCTCGAACAGCACGAGCTGCGGCTCGCCGACCCCGCCCGGACCGCTGCCGTCCGGAGCGGCCGGCCGGAGCACCCGCACCGCCGTGATCTCCTGGCCCAGCAGCCACCGCGTGGTGTCGATCTCGTGCACCACCGAGTCGCTGATCATCATCTGCTCGGTGAAGCCGGGGGACGGCGACACGTTGCGGTGCCGGCAGTGCAGCATCATCGGATGCCCCAGCTCCCGGGCGTCGAGCAGCGCCTTGAGCCGCAGAAACTCCGCGTCGTACCGGCGCATGAAGCCGACCTGCACGAGCCGGCGGCCGAGCCGCTGCTCCGCCTCCAGCACCCGCAGGGCCGAGCCGGCGTCCGGGGTGAGCGGCTTCTCGCAGAGCACGGGCAGGCCCAGCTCGAACGCCCGGAGCAGCTGCGCCTCGTGGACCGGTCCGGGCGAGGCGATCAGGACGGCGTCGACACCGGGGGCGGCCATGGCGGCGTCCGGGTCGGTGTGGGCGGTGCAGCCGTCGATGCCGTCGGCGAGCCGCTTGGCGCGCTCGGCGTCGGGGTCGGCGACGGCGGCGACGGCCGCCCCGTTGGTGATCTCGTGCAGCCGGCGTACGTGGTCGGCGCCCATGCGTCCGGTGCCGATGACGGCTACGCCGAGTGTTCCGTGCTCAGTCATGGGTTCCTCGTGGGTCGACGTTGTACCGGGCCGCGCGCCGGTGTGTTTCCCGTCCGCGGCCGCTCCCACTCCGCGGCGGGGCGGCCGGGTGACCGGGTGACCGGTGATCGGGTTGCCGGGAAGGGGCGCGCCGGGCGGCGCGGTGCCGGCGCCTTCCCCCGGGCGTCCTTCCTCCGTCCGCGGAGATCCGGAACGGCACTCCTACGCTCCGCAGCCGCGCAGGAAGCGCCGGGTCCGTTCCGCGATCGGGTAGGGCCGGTCCGGTTCGCAGGGATACATGTCCTGCTCGACGATCGCGAACAGGTCCACGCCCAGCCCCTGGGCCGCCGTCAGCACCGGCTCCAGCGCGGGCACCCCGCGCGGCGGTTCGCACATCACGCCGCGCGCCACGGCCGGGCCGAACGGCACCCCGTCCGCGACGACGTCCGCGAGGATGTCCGGATCGACCTGCTTGAGATGCAGATAGCCGATCCGTTCGCCGTAGGTCTCGATGAGCTTGACGCTGTCGCCGCCGCAGTAGGCGTAGTGCCCGGTGTCCAGGCAGAGCCCGACGGCCTCCGGGTCGGTGGCGTCGAGGAAGCGGGCGACGTTCTCCTCGCCGTCGATGTGGGTGTCGGCGTGCGGGTGGACGGCGATGCCGAGGCCGTACCGGTCGCGGACCTCGCGGCCGAGCCGCTCCATGCCGGTCGCCAGATGCCGCCACTGCTCGGCCGTCAGCTCGCGGTCCTCGATGATCTCGGCGGTCTTGTCGTCGCGCCAGAAGGACGGGATGACGACGAGGTGTTCCGCGCCCATGGCCCGGGTCAGCCCGGCCACCCGGGAGACATGTTCCCAGGTGGCGTCCCAGACGGCCGGCCCGCGGTGCAGGGAGGTGAAGACCGTGCCCGCGGACACCGACAAACCACGCCGGGAGACCTCGTCGCCGAGCCGGGCCGGGTCGGTGGGGAGATAGCCGTACGGGCCCAGCTCGATCCAGGAGTAGCCCGCCTCGGCCACCTCGTCGAGGAAGCGCTGCCAGGGCACCTGCCGGTCGTCGTCGGGGAACCACACGCCCCAGGAGTCGGGCGCCGACCCGATCCGGAGCCGGTCCAGGGCGGGCGGCGGGGGAGGGGCGGGGTGTTCGGGGCCGGCGTTCTCGGAGCTGGCGGCGGTCATGCGTGCGGCTCTCCTCTCGTGGGCCCCCGGGGCGGCCGTCGAGGGTGTCGCACCCGGCTGCCGGTGGGCAGGGGTGGGTGCGGGGCGGTTTCGGCCAGCTTCCTGCCCGGCTTCCGGAGGTGTCAAGACTTCGTCCTGACATAAGGACGTACAGTCAATGATGGGATTGTCAGGTCAGTATGTAAGGACAAACTATTGACAGTGCCGGACGGGCACGGCTAGACCTGGAGCCGAGGCGGAGCCGCCAGTCCCCGGCCAGCAGCGCACGAAGGGGTCCCCATGCCAGAACCGACGCGACCGACGGACCCGTACACACCGTACGAGACGGACCCGTGCACACCGTACGACCTGATCACCATGGGCCGGATCGGGGTGGACATCTACCCCCTGCAGACCGGAGTGCCGCTGTCGAAGGTGACCACCTTCGGGAAGTACCTCGGCGGCTCCGCCACCAACGTCGCCGTCGCCGCCGCCCGGCTCGGCCGCCGCGCCGCGGTCGTCAGCCGCACGGGCAACGACCCCTTCGGCGATTACGTCCACGACGCGCTGCGCGAGTTCGGCGTGGACGACCGCTGGGTGACCGGGGTGGACGGGCTGCCCACCCCGGTGACGTTCTGTGAGATCTTCCCGCCGGACGACTTCCCGCTCTACTTCTACCGGCAGCCCAAGGCGCCGGATCTGGAGATCGCCGCCGGCGAACTCGACCTGGACGCCGTCCGCGCCGCCCGCATCTTCTGGACGACCGGCACCGGGCTGTGCGAGGAGCCCAGCCGGAGCGCCACCCTGCACGCGCTCGCCGCCCGCTCCGAGGCCCGCGCCACCGGCCCGGCCGCGGCCCCCGGCGCGACCGGTCCCGCCCCGGCCCCCG
>NZ_WHPN01000221.1 GCF_009735685.1 Streptomyces lycii
CCCGGTCGCCGGGGACGCGAGCGGCTGGAGCATGGACGAACGGCTCTACAACCAGGTCTGGGGCATGTTCGAGGACCTGGCCCGCAGCGTCGCCGCGTACCGCAGCGCCGTCGACTTCGCCGACTCCCGGATGGACCAGGAGCTCGACCGGGTCCTCGGCGACCCGCGGTCCCGCATCGGCAGCGGCGGCGACAGCGCCCGGGCCGAGGCGCGGGCCAAGCACGAGCGGCTCGTCGAACAGGCCCGGGCCGCCCTCGACCGGGACCTCGCCCAGCTGGCCGCCGAGGCGGAAGTCGTGGAACCGGCGCTGCCGCCCGCCTTCGCCCGCTGGGACAGCCCCGTGTGGCACGGCTACCGGGTGCCGATGGAGGTACCCATGGCGCTGCGGCTGGGAGACCTGCACCTCCCGGAACGCCCCGAGCTGCGCATCCCCATGCTGATGCGGCTGCCGCTGGAGCGGGGCCTGTGGGTCGACAGCGGCCGGTCCGGCCTCGGCGCGGACGCGGCGGTGGACTCCACCGGCCTGCGGCGGCTCGCGATGGAGGCCGCGGTGGCCGTCGCCGCGCGGCTGCTGGCGATCCAGCCGGTCGGCGAGATCTCCGTGCACGCCGTCGACCCGGCCGGGTCCGGCGCCGCCGCGCTCGCCCCGCTGCTCGACTCGGGCGCTCTCGCCGGTCCGCCCGCAGCGGGCGCCGGGGGAGTGGCCACGACCCTCGCCGCGCTGACCCGGCGGGTGGACCTGGTGCAGATGGCGGTCCGCGGCGGTGCTCCGGACGCACTGCCGCCCGACCTCGACACCGCCGGGCAGCTGCTGATCGTCAACGACTTCCCGCACGGTTTCGACGACCGCGCGGTGACGCAGCTGCGCTATCTCGCGGACGAGGGCCCGGCCGTCGGCGTCCATCTGATGATGGTCGCCGACCGTGAGGACGCCTCGGCGTACGGCCCGGTGCTCGACCCGTTGTGGCGGTCGCTGCTGCGCGTCACGCCCGTGGCCGACGACCATCTCGCGGACCCCTGGGTCGGCCACGCCTGGACGTACGAGCCGATGCTGCCGCCCGCCGGCAGCCAGGTGCTGCGCCAGGTCCTCGGCCGGGTCGCCGAAGCCCGCCGTGCCTACGGCCACTGAGGCGCCGTAACGCCCGCGCCCCCACCGGAGCACCCCTCTTCACCAGGATCTTTGTAGCTCCCTTGCCCAGAGTTTTACCTTCCTTTGGGACTTCGGGTACTCTCCTTTCTGCGGAGGGGAGTACTCCCTGTCGCGGCGTACCCGTCAATACGGCGATCGCCGGCCCCGGCCGGACGAGACCCCGGGGCGCCGGCCCTGGGCGAGCCGTTCGGCTTCCCCGGGTGGAAGAGACCTCCGGCAGCGACGACGCTGAGATTGCCGACGACTCTGCCGGAGGAGTGCAGTGGACGTTTCCCTGACCATGTGGACGCTGACCGTGGTTGGTCTGTGCGCCCTGATTGCCGTCGATTTCTTCATCGGCGGACGCAAGCCCCATGAGGTCTCCCTGCGGGAGGCCGGCACCTGGACCGTCGTCTGGATCGTGCTGGCCGTCCTCTTCGGGGTCGGCCTCCTCTTCTACGGAGGGGGGCAGGCGTCGGGCGAGTTCTTCGCGGGTTACATCACCGAGAAGTCGCTGAGCGTCGACAACCTCTTCGTGTTCATCCTGATCATGGCGAAGTTCGCCGTGCCGACGGTCTACCAGCAGCGCGTTCTGATGATCGGAGTGCTGATCGCGCTGGTGCTGCGCGCGATCTTCATCGCCGCCGGTGCGGCCGTCATCGCGAACTTCTCCTGGGTCTTCTACATCTTCGGCGCGTTCCTGATCTACACGGCCTGGAAGCTGATCGAGGACGCCCGCAAGGACGAGGAGGACGAGGAGTACGAGGAGAACCGCCTCCTGAAGTCCATCGAGCGCCGCTTCCCGTCGACCGACACCTGGCACGGCACCCGCATGTTCGTCCGGGACAACGGCAAGCGCCTGATGACCCCGATGTTCATCGTCGTGCTGGCCCTCGGCACCACGGACATCCTCTTCGCGCTGGACTCGATCCCCGCGATCTTCGGCCTCACCGAGGACCCGTACATCGTCTTCACCGCGAACGCCTTCGCCCTGATGGGCCTGCGCCAGCTGTACTTCCTGATCGGCGGACTGCTCAGGAAGCTGGTCCACCTCTCGTACGGCCTGTCGGTCATCCTCGGCTTCATCGGCGTCAAGCTCATCCTGCACGCCCTGCACGAGTCCGGCCTGCACGTCCCGGAGATCAGCACCCCGCTCTCGCTGGGCGTCATCTGCGCGGTCCTCGTCGTCACCACGGCCAGCAGCCTGTACGTCTCCCGCACCGGGGGCGGCGGAAGCGCCGGCGACGGCGCGGACGGCAAGGGCGGCGACAGCGGCAAGGACGAGGCTTCGACGTCCCGGTGACATCGCGGTCCGGCGGCTCCCCGGAGCCGCCGGACCCGCCCGCCCGCGGATGTCTCACCAGCCGCGGGCGCGCCATTCCGGCAGGTGGGGGCGCTCCGCGCCCAGGGTGGTGTCCTTGCCGTGCCCCGGATAGACCCAGGTCTCGTCCGGGAGCTGACCGAACAGCTTGGACTCGACGTCCCCGATGAGGCTCGCGAAGGCCTCCGGGTCCTGGTGGGTGTTGCCGACGCCGCCGGGGAAGAGGCAGTCGCCGGTGAAGACGTGCGGGGGGCCGTGCGGGTCGTCGTAGACCAGGGCGATGCTGCCGGGGGTGTGCCCGGCGAGATGGCGGGCGGTCAGCGCGATGCGGCCGAAGCGGATCGTGTCGCCGTCCTCCACGAGGACGTCCGTCGAGACGGGGATGCCAGCGGCGTCGTACCGGCCGGCGCAGGTGCGGGCGCCGGTCGCCTCGACGACCTCGGCCAGGGCCTGCCAGTGGTCGCCGTGCTGGTGCGTGGTGACGACGGTCGACAGCCCGCCGTCGCCGATGAGGTTCAGCAGGGTCCGCGGCTCGGCGGCCGCGTCGATCAGCAGCTGCGTGTCGGTCGCCCGGCAGCGGAGCAGATACGCGTTGTTCTCCATGGGGCCCACCGCGACCTTCGAGATCATCAGATCCGTCAGCTCGTGCACGTCCGCCGGGCCACCGACCTTCACCGCTCCGCTGTACGTCATGACCGCAAGCCTAGCCGCGGCCGCCGGGCGGAGGCGGGAGCCTCCTGCACCGTGCTGCCCGCCACGTCCGGCCGGGGGATTACCCGGGGCCGCGAGGCCGTTGAAACGAGTCGGAAGCGGCCGCTCGACGGCGCTCCGGAGCCGATTGTCAGTGCCGGGTGGCAGAGTTCAGCGGTGTGACCTCTCCGCGCTTCCCGGCATGTGATTCAGGCCCCGCGTCACCCGGTGCCACCGGGTCCACACGTTCGGGTGAAGCCGGTGAAGAACGGCCGTAAATCGAAAGTGCGTGCTATAAGCTCAGGAGGGCATCCGAAGGACACCGCAGTGGCGCGCCCCCTACCCTGGGTCAGGGCTCCGCACCGCACCCCCTCTCGTTTCTCAAGAAAGGTGCCGACCGGCGTGGCCGACCGTCTCATCGTTCGTGGCGCTCGCGAGCACAACCTCAAGAACGTCTCCCTCGACCTGCCCCGCGACTCCCTCATCGTCTTCACGGGGCTGTCGGGGTCGGGCAAGTCCTCCCTCGCGTTCGACACGATCTTCGCGGAGGGCCAGCGCCGGTACGTCGAGTCGCTCTCCTCGTACGCCCGGCAGTTCCTCGGCCAGATGGACAAGCCGGACGTCGACTTCATCGAAGGCCTGTCCCCGGCGGTCTCCATCGACCAGAAGTCGACCTCGCGCAACCCGCGCTCGACGGTCGGCACCATCACCGAGGTCTACGACTACCTCCGGCTGCTCTTCGCCCGCATCGGCAAGCCGCACTGCCCCGAGTGTGGCCGGCCGATCGCCCGGCAGTCGCCGCAGGCGATCGTCGACAAGGTGCTGGGGCTCACGGAGGGCAGCCGCTTCCAGGTGCTGTCCCCGCTGGTGCGGGAGCGCAAGGGCGAGTTCGTCGACCTCTTCTCCGACCTCCAGACCAAGGGGTACAGCCGGGCCCGGGTGGACGGCGAGACCGTCCAGCTGAGCGACCCGCCGAAGCTGAAGAAGCAGGAGAAGCACACCATCGAGGTGGTCGTCGACCGCCTCACCGTCAAGGAGAGCGCGAAGCGCAGGCTGACCGACTCCGTCGAGACCGCGCTCGGGCTCTCCGGCGGCATGGTCATCCTCGACTTCGTCGACCTCGACGCGGACGACCCCGAGCGCGAGCGGATGTATTCCGAGCATCTGTACTGCGCGTACGACGACCTGTCGTTCGAGGAGCTGGAGCCGCGCTCCTTCTCCTTCAACTCCCCGTTCGGAGCCTGCCCGGAGTGCACCGGCATCGGCACCCGCATGGAGGTCGACCCCGAGCTGGTCGTCCCCGACGAGGAGAAGTCCCTGGACGAGGGGGCCATACACCCCTGGTCGCACGGCCACAGCAAGGAATACTTCGGCCGCCTGATCGACGCCCTCGCCGACGCCCTCGGTTTCCGTACGGACATCCCGTGGGCCGGACTCCCGCAGCGCGCCAAGAAGGCCCTGCTCAACGGCCACCGCACGCAGATCGAGGTCCGCTACCGCAACCGCTACGGCCGGGAGCGCGCCTACACCACCGCCTTCGAGGGGGCGGTGCCCTTCGTCCGGCGCCGGCACAGCGAGGCGGAGAGCGACAGCAGCCGCGAGCGCTTCGAGGGCTACATGCGCGAGGTGCCGTGCCCCTCCTGTGAGGGGACGCGGCTCAAGCCGATCATTCTCGCCGTCACCGTCAAGGGCCGCTCCATCGCCGAGGTCTCGGCGATGTCCATCAGCGAGTGCGCGGACTTCCTCCGCGAGATGAAGCTCGACGCCCGCGAGAAGAAGATCGCCGAGCGGGTGCTCAAGGAGGTCAACGAGCGGCTGAGGTTCCTCGTGGACGTCGGCCTGGACTATCTCTCGCTGAACCGCGCCGCGGGCACGCTCTCCGGCGGCGAGGCCCAGCGCATCCGGCTCGCCACCCAGATCGGCTCCGGCCTGGTCGGGGTGCTCTACGTCCTGGACGAGCCGTCCATCGGCCTGCACCAGCGCGACAACCACCGGCTGATCGAGACGCTGGTGCGGCTGCGCGACATGGGCAACACCCTGATCGTCGTCGAGCACGACGAGGACACGATCAAGGTGGCGGACTGGGTCGTCGACATCGGCCCCGGCGCCGGCGAGCACGGCGGAAAGGTCGTGCACAGCGGTTCGCTCAAGGAGCTCACCGCCAACGAGGAGTCGGTCACCGGCCAGTACCTCTCCGGACGACGGGCCATCCCGGTGCCCGACAAGCGCCGGCCGGCCGACCCCGAGCGGCAGCTGACCGTGCACGGGGCGAAGGAGAACAACCTCCAGGACATCGACGTGTCCTTCCCGCTCGGGGTGCTCACCGCGGTCACGGGCGTCTCCGGCTCCGGCAAGTCGACCCTGGTCAACGACATCCTCTACACCCACCTGGCCCGCGAGCTGAACGGTGCCAAGTCGGTGCCCGGGCGGCACACCCGGGTGGTGGGCGACGACCTGGTCGACAAGGTGGTCCATGTCGACCAGTCACCCATCGGCCGCACCCCGCGGTCCAACCCGGCGACGTACACCGGCGTCTTCGACCGGGTCCGCAAGCTGTTCGCGGAGACCATGGAGGCGAAGGTCCGCGGCTATCTGCCGGGCCGCTTCTCCTTCAACGTCAAGGGCGGCCGCTGCGAGAACTGCTCCGGTGACGGCACCATCAAGATCGAGATGAACTTCCTGCCGGACGTCTACGTCCCGTGCGAGGTCTGCCACGGCGCCCGGTACAACCGGGAGACGCTGGAGGTCCACTACAAGGGCAAGTCCATCGCCGAGGTCCTCGACATGCCGATCGAGGAGGCCCTCGACTTCTTCGAGGCCGTGCCCGCCATCTCCCGGCATCTGCGGACGCTCAACGAGGTCGGGCTCGGCTATGTCCGCCTCGGCCAGCCCGCGCCGACCCTGTCGGGCGGCGAGGCCCAGCGGGTCAAGCTCGCCAGCGAGCTGCAGAAGCGGTCCACGGGGCGGACGGTCTACGTCCTGGACGAGCCGACCACCGGCCTGCACTTCGAGGACATCAGCAAGCTCATCGCGGTGCTCTCCGGCCTGGTCGACAAGGGCAACACCGTCATTGTCATCGAGCACAACCTCGACGTCGTCAAGACGGCGGACTGGGTGGTCGACATGGGCCCCGAGGGCGGCAGCGGTGGCGGCCTCGTCGTCGCCGAGGGCACCCCGGAGCAGGTGGCGTCGCTGCCCACGAGTCACACCGGGAAGTTCCTGCGGGACATCCTCGGCGACCGGGTCAGCGACGCGCAGGCGCCCGCGGGCGGCCCACGGGCGAAGGCGGCCAAGCGCGCCCCGGCCAAGGCCAAGCGGACGCCGGCCAAGCCGAAGCGGGCCTGACCGCGGGCCGGGACTTCCCGGAGAGGCGGCTCCCGTCGCCGTGCCCGGCCGCCGTGCCGCGGCCCGGCCCGGCGACGGGGACCGCCCCGCGGGAGTCGGCCGGGCCGGCCCGGGCCGCGGTCTGGACGACTCCGGCCGCCGTCTAGTCGCCGATCTCCGAGGCGTAGGGAGGCTGGGCTCCCCGGCGGGAGCAGGTCACGGCCGCCGCGCGTGCCGCGTAGCCCAGCACGTCCCGCCAGGCCTCCGCCCCGAGCTTCTCCAGCGCCCCCGGCGCCAGCGCGTCGTGCCGGGTCGCGAGCCGGTGCAGCAGCGCCGCGTTCACGGTGTCGCCCGCCCCGATGGTGTCCACGACGTCGGCCCGCTCGGCCGGAACGGACCATGTCCCGGAGCGGGTCAGCACCGTCAGCCCCTCGCCTCCCCGGGTGACGACCACGGCCCCCGGTCCCGCCGCGGCCCACTCCGCGGGGTCGCCGCCGAGCCAGGCCGCGTCCTCGGCCGACAGCTTCAGCAGACCGACGTACGGCAGCCAGCTGCGGAAGCGCTCCCGGTAGGCGTCCGGATCGGTGATCAGGTCCGCGCGGATGTTCGGGTCCAGGGTGGTGAACACCCCGCGGGCCGACTCGCGCCGGAGCAGCGCCTCGTACGCGCCGGCGCCGGGCTCCAGGACGAGCGAGCAGGTGCCGAGCGACAGCGCGCGGACATCCCCGGGAAGCGGGCCGGGCAGCTCGAACAGGCGGTCGGCGGTGCCTTCGACATAGAAGCGGTAACCGGCCGAGCCGTCCTCGCCGATCTCGGCGACGGCCAGCGTCGTCGGCTCCGGCCCGCGCTGGACCAGCGTGGTGTCCACCCCGTCCGCGCGCAGCCCGCGCAGCAGATCCGTGCCGAAGCGGTCCGACGACACCCGGGAGCAGAACGCGGTGCGGGAGCCGAGCCGGCCCAGCGCGAGCGCGGTGTTGTACGGCCCGCCGCCGCGCCGCGGCAGCAGCGCGCCCGGGGAGCCGGGCTCCGTGGCGGAACCGGCGGTGTCCGGCGCGGTCCCGGGGGCGGGAACGAGGTCGATCAGTGCTTCACCGGCTACGACGATCATCCGCCGATCCTGACCCGTCCGGCCGCCCCGCGTCCACAGCGCGGCGGAACGGGCACGACAGGACGGGGAACGGACCCGGCGGCAGGCGGAACGGGCACGGCGGGAGCCGCGGAACCCGCCGGGCGCCACCGGAGGCACACCCGCCGCATCCGTCCGCCGCGTCCGTCCGCCGCGCCGACCGCACCCGCTCACCGCAGCCGCCTGTCCACCGCTCCGACCGCACCCGTCCACCACACCCGCCGCACCCGTCCACCGCGGCGGCTGCACCCGTCCGCCGCGGCGGCTGCACCCGCTCACCGCAGCCGGAGCCGCGCCAGATCCGCGCACCGCCCCCGCCGGAGCGGCCCACCACATCCGCGCACCGCCACCGCCTGTCCGCCCGACCCCCCCGACCGGCTCCGACCGGCCCCGAACCCAGCCGAAGCTTCGCGCGAACCGTGCCGAACCCAGCCGGAGCCTCGCGTGAACCTCGCCGAGCCCGCCCGGAGCCCCGCCGAAGCCTGCCCGGAGCCCCCGCCGCAGCCCTGCCCGAAGCCTCGCGCGATTCCGCCGGAGCCCGCCCGGAGCCCCGCCGAAGCCTGCCCGGAGCCCCCGCCGGAGCCCTGCCCGAAGCCTCGCGCGACCCCAGCACGGAGCCCCGCCCGACCTCGCCCGGGCCCCGCCGAAGCCTCAGGCGACCCCCACCGGAGCCCGCCCGGGCCTCATCCCCGGACCCGCTCCGAGCCTCGGCCCGAGCCCTGCCCGGATCGCCCGGAAGGCCCGCCCCCGAGGCGGCCGGTATCGTCTCGATCAAGAAGTCGTCCCACCCCGCGCCACCGTGGAGCCGCCATGACCAGCCGACCCGCAGCCTCCCGCCGTACCGTGCTCTGCGGAGCGGCACTCCTCGGCGCAGCGGGCGCCACCGGGCTCACCGGCTGCGGCGGGGGCGGCGGAGGGGGCGAGAGCGAGGAGACCTCGGCCACCCCCAGCGCGCCGGTCGACCTGGGCGCCGCGGACGCCGTGCCCGAGGGCGGCGCCAGACTCTTCCGCGAGCAGCGGCTCCTGGTGAGCCGGCCCACCGCGGACGAGTACAAGGCGTTCAGCGCGGTCTGCACCCACCAGCGCTGCGTCCTCACCGGTGTCGAGGGCACCGACGCCGACTGCGCCTGCCACGGCAGCCGCTTCGACGCCACCACGGGCGAGGTCCTGCAGGGCCCGGCCACCGCCGCACTGCCCGCCGTGCCGGTTCGCGTCGAGAAGGGCCGGCTGATCGCCGGCCAGGCCTGACCCGTACCGGCGGTGGCAGGCACCGGCCGGCCCCCCGCACCCGCCCGCCGGCCGCTCCGGCCGCCGACTGCCTGACTGGCTGACCGCCCGACCGACCGCCCGACCGCCCGACCGCCCCGGCATCCGCGGGGCGCCCGGCACCCGCGGGGCCCGGCACCGGCCGACCTCGCCCGGC
>NZ_WHPN01000222.1 GCF_009735685.1 Streptomyces lycii
CGGGCCCGGAACGGCCGCCGATCCGGCCGCCCCCGGGCACCCGGAGGACGGCCCCGCCCCCGGCGATGCCCGGGCCCGCGGCAGGACCCACGGCCAGGACGGGAACCAGGACGGGAACCAGGACGGGAACACGGAGGAGAACGCAGGGAACGAGCACGGCAACCAGGACGCGGACCAGCCGGACGAACTCCCGGCCGGGCCGCCCGCCGCGGGCTTCGGCGACGCCGAGCGCGAAGCGGTGCTCCGGGTCATGCGGGAACGCCGCGACATCCGCAACGGTTTCCGTACCGACCCGATCCCGCACGAGGTGCTGCTCCGCGTCCTGGAGGCGGCGCACACCGCGCCGAGCGTCGGCCACTCCCAGCCCTGGGACTTCGTCGTCATCCGCTCCGCCGACACCCGGCGGGCCATGCACGAACTCGCCCGCAAGCAGCGCGAGGCGTACGCCAAGTCGCTGCCCAAGGCGCGCGCGAAGCAGTTCAAGGAACTGAAGATCGAGGCGATCCTCGACACCCCGGTGAACATCGTCGTCACCGCGGACCCGACCCGCGGCGGGCGGCACACCCTCGGGCGGCACACCCAGCCGCAGATGGCGCCGTACTCCTCGGCGCTCGCCGTGGAGAACCTCTGGCTCGCCGCCCGTGCCGAGGGCCTGGGCGTCGGCTGGGTCAGCTTCTTCGACGAGCGCGAGATGGTGCGCGCCCTCGGCCTCCCCGAGCACCTCGAGGTGGTCGCGTACCTCTGCGTGGGGTATGTCGACGAGTTCCCGCCGGAGCCCGAACTCGCCCAGGCCGGCTGGTCCAAGCGCCGCCCGCTGTCGTGGGTGGTCCACGAGGAGACGTACGGCCGCCGGGCGCTGCCCGGTGAGGATCCGCACGACCTGCTCCAGGAGACGCTTCAGGGCATCCGCCCGCTCGACGCCAAGGCGCTCGGGGAGGCGTGGGAGCGGCAGAAGAGGATGACCAAGCCGGCCGGCGCGCTCGGCATGCTGGAGATCATCTCGGCGCAGCTGAGCGGGCTGTCGCGCAAGTGCCCGCCGCCGATCCCCGAGCCCGCCGCCGTGGCGATCTTCGCGGGCGACCACGGCGTGCACGCCCAGGGCGTCACCCCCTGGCCGCAGGAGGTGACCGCGCAGATGGTCGCCAACTTCCTCGGCGGCGGCGCGGTGTGCAACGCCTTCGCCAACCAGATCGGCGCCGAGGTCTGCGTCGTGGACGTCGGCGTGGCGGCGGACCTGCCCGCCTCGCCCGGGCTGCTGCCGCGGAAGGTCCGGGCCGGCACCGACGACTTCACCGCCGGTCCCGCGATGGGCCGGGAGGACGTCCTGCGGGCCGTCGAGGTCGGCATCGAGACCGCCCGCGACCTGGTGGCCGCCGGCAACAAGGCGCTGCTCACCGGGGAGATGGGGATCGCGAACACCACCGTGTCCGCCGCCCTCGTCTCCGTCTTCACCGGCAAGGACCCGGCCGAGGTCACCGGACGCGGCACCGGCATCAACGACGAGACGCACGCCCGCAAGGTCGACGTCGTACGCCGCGCCCTGGAACTGCACCAGCCGGACCCGGCCGACCCCGTCAGTGTGCTCGCGCAGGTCGGCGGGCTGGAGCACGCGGCGCTCGTCGGGCTGATCCTCGGCGGCGCGTCGCTGCGCACCCCGGTGATCCTCGACGGGGTGAGCGCCGGAGCGGCCGCGCTCGTCGCCCGCGCCATCGCGCCCGAGTCCCTCGCGGCGTGCGTCGCGGGCCACCGCAGCGCCGAGCCCGGACATGTCGCCGCGCTCACCAAGCTGGGCCTGCGCCCGCTGGTCGACCTGGACCTGCGGCTCGGCGAGGGCACGGGCGCCCTGCTGGCCCTGCCGGTTGTGCAGAGCGCGGCCCGCGCGATGCACGAGGTGGCGACGTTCGACTCGGCCGGTGTCACGGAGAAGACGTGACCCCGGCCCCGTCCCGGTGCGCCACGGGCGCATGAGCCGGCACCCCGCGCGGGGCGGATCCCGCGCGGGGTGAGCCGCGAAACAGATCCGTAATCCGCCGCACCATAAGGTGTAGCCCAGGAAGCCCCGGCCGTACGGTGACCGGCCGGGTGCCCCCCTCCCGCCGCTCCAGCGCAGAAGCGGCCAGCCCCCGCCGCCCAGAGGAGCCGCACGACCATGACCTCATACGACGACGTTCCCGCGTCCGCCGCCCGGGGCGCGGACGAAGCGACGGCCTACCCGGTGGGCCTGCGGCTCTCCGGCCGCCGCGTCGTCGTGCTCGGCGCCGGGCAGGTCGCCCAGCGGCGGCTGCCCGGGCTGGTCGCCGCGGGCGCCGACGTGCTGCTGATCGCGCCCGCCGCCACCCCGTCCGTGGAGGCCATGGCGGCGGCGGGCGAGGTGCGCTGGGAACGCCGTACGTATCGCGAGGGCGACCTCGACGGCGCCTGGTACGCGCTGATCTCCACGGACGACCCGGAGGCGAACGCCGCCGCCTCCGCCGAGGCCGAGTCGCGCCGCGTGTGGTGCGTGCGCAGCGACGACGCGGAGGCGGCCACGGCCTGGACGCCCGCCACCGGCCGCAGCGAGGGCGTCACCGTCGCCGTGCTCACCGGGCGCGACCCGCGCCGCTCCGCCGCCGTCCGGGACGCCATCGTCGACGGGCTGCGGGACGGCACGCTCGCCGCGCCCCGGCACCGGGCCCGCGCCGCCGGAGTCGCGCTGGTCGGCGGCGGCCCCGGCGACCCCGACCTGATCACGGTGCGCGGCCGCAGGCTGCTCGCGGAGGCGGACGTCGTCATCGCCGACCGGCTCGGCCCGCGCGACCTGCTCGACGAACTCCCGCCGCACGTCGAGGTGATCGACGCGGCGAAGATCCCGTACGGCCGTTTCATGGCCCAGGAGGCCATCAACAACGCGCTGATCGAACACGCGAAGGCCGGAAAGGCCGTCGTCCGGCTCAAGGGCGGTGACCCGTTCGTCTTCGGCCGCGGCATGGAGGAGGCCGAGGCGCTCGCCGGGGCCGGCATCCCCTGCACGGTCGTCCCCGGGATCTCCAGCTCGATCAGCGTGCCCGCGGCGGCCGGCATCCCCGTCACCCACCGCGGTGTCGCCCACGAATTCACGGTCGTCAGCGGGCACGTCGCTCCCGGCGACCCGCGCTCGCTGGTCGACTGGGAGGCCCTGGCCCGGCTCCAGGGCACGCTGGTGCTGCTGATGGCGGTCGACAAGATCGGCCCGATCTCCGAGGCCCTGGTCGCCCACGGGCGGTCGCCGGACACCCCGGTCGCCGTCGTGCAGGAGGGGACGACGGCCGGTCAGCGCCGGGTGGACGCCACGCTGGCCACGGTGGCCCGGCGCGCCGCCGACGAGGGCGTGCGGCCGCCCGCCGTGATCGTGATCGGCGACGTCGTCGGCGTGGGGCCGGACCGTGGCTGAACCCGTCACGGTCGACGACCCCGGCGATCCCCGGCTGCGCGACTACACCGGCCTCACGGACGTCGAACTCCGGCGCCGCCGGGAACCGGCCGAGGGGCTGTTCATCGCCGAGGGCGAGAAGGTGATCCGGCGGGCGGGTCAGGCCGGGTACGCCATGCGCTCGATGCTGCTGTCGGAGAAGTGGATCGACGCGATGCGCGATGTCATCGACGCCTCGACGGCGCCGGTCTACGTCGTCACGCCCGAACTGGCCGAGCGGGTCACCGGCTACCACGTGCACCGCGGCGCGCTCGCCTCGATGGGCCGCAGACCGCTGCCCGCCGCGCGCGAACTCCTGGGCCGCTGCCGCCGGGTCGCCGTGATGGAGGCCGTCAACGACCACACGAACATCGGTGCGATCTTCCGGAGCGCCGCCGCCCTCGGCATGGACGCGGTGCTCCTGTCGCCGGACTGCGCCGATCCGCTCTACCGGCGCTCCGTGAAGGTCTCCATGGGCGCCGTCTTCTCCGTTCCGTACGCGCGTCTCGACAGCTGGCCGCACGGGCTGGAGGAGGTGCGGGAGGCCGGTTTCCGGCTGCTCGCGCTCACCCCGGACGAGCGGGCCGTACCGCTCACCGAGGCGCTGCCCGGCGGCCCGGCGCGGGTCGCGCTGATGCTGGGCGCCGAGGGGGCCGGGCTGTCCGCGCGGGCGCTGGCCGCGGCGGACGAACGGGTACGCATCCCGATGGCCCACGGCGTCGACTCGCTGAACGTGGGCGCCGCGGCGGCCGTGGCCTTCTACGCCGTGAGCGGGGCGGCCTCCCCGCGGTCGCCGGGCGCGGCCGGCGCCGGCGGTCCCTGACGGCAGCGGTCCGGCATGCTCGCCGGACGCCGGGTGCTCTCGCGCCGGGGGGCGGCGGCGGTCCCTCCGGGAGGTGGGTACCGCCGCCGTCTGTTCACGAGCCTGGCGGCGCCTCACCCATCCACGTGGTGCGGGCCGTCCCTCCCACGCCGGAGCCGTCGGCCCCGGGCCGTGACAATCCCTCCGCAGTCCCCCGGGCAGCGTTGAAGGACCTTGAGAATGCCAGGAGCGGAGGGGCGGGCGACATCTCCGGGCTGGTGCGGATCGATGGGGAACGCCCGGACGCCGCTTCCCGGACGGGCGAACCCTGGTCGGCCCGGCGCTGGACATCACTGCCGGTCGTGCCGAACCTGAGCCCGTTGATCCAGTTCGTTGACTCCACTTCGGTGAAGGCGGAGCCGTACGTGCCCCAGCGGGGCTTGTTGCCCAGGGTGTCCCAGGTCTGTATGCCGGAGCGGTCGGCGACCTTTGCCCCGTCCAGGAAGACCTGGACCCGGCCGGCGGTGCCGGGCCGGGCGTAGATGCCCAGTTCGATCTTGTGCCAGGCCTCCGGCGCCCAGGGCACGCTCCCGATCGCGGTCCACTGTTCGCCCGGGGCGACGTACCAGACCTTGAGTCGGCTGTCCTCGACTTTCATGATCACGGGATAGTTCTGTTCGTTCTGGTCGTTGGTGCCGTTCGACTTCCACTGGAACACCGTCTGCGCGTTGCCGGTCTTCGTCATGGATTCCCAGCCGAACCAGTACGCGTTGGGCTCGTCGGCCGTGAACCGGTACTCGAAGCCGCCGACCCGCACGCCGTGTCCCTCGCACCGGTTGGACCCCGGCTGCTTGTTGAAGGCGAAGATGTCACCACGGCCGTCGTTCCAGTCCGTGACGGTGAGACTGGACGGCGAGGCGCAGAGAACGTCGGCGAACACGCCTGTCCCGTGGGACGCGTCTCCGTCCCAGATCACCGACGCATGGGCGTCGCCCGGAGTGAGGCCCAGCATCATGGCGGCGACCGCGGCGGCCGTGGCCGGTGAGCGTTTACGCATGGGACTTCTCGATTCCGGAGGGTCGTGCGTTTCCGACGGCCGGTGCGCTCCTCCAGTCGGCAGGCTTGACGGTGATCTTCTGTGGTTCTCCGGCCTGTCCGGTCAGGTCACCGAAGCCGAGCGTCAGCGTGCGGCCGGTGGTGGCACTGGTGAGCGTGGACGGTCTGGTGAGTACGGACCGGACGGGCCGGTGCCAGGTGACGCGCAGGCCGGTGGTCTCACGCGCGGGGTCGGACACACAGACCGTCGCGGTTCCGTCCCGGTGTTCGCGCACCAGCACGGAGCAGGGGGCGTTCGCGGAGAGTTCGCCCGCCTCGCCGCGTGCCCAGAAGTTGACCGCGGTGAGACCGAGCCGGGGAACCGCGATCCCCTGCTGCCCGGCGCTGTTGGAGAGGATGCGGAACCATCCGTTGCTGCCCGCACGGCGGGAGGTGGCGCCGGGACCTGCGCCGGGCAGCAGGACGTAGACATAAGTGGCATCGGCCGGGTCGGTGCCGTGGTCGTGCCAGAGGGTGAGATAGCGCCGTGTGACCGGGTCGGGCGAGCCGCCGGTGTTGATGTCCTGCCATGCTCCGGTCCGCGCTTCGCGCACCGCGTTGACCGTGGCGCCGCGGGGGAAGACGTAGCCGGCGTGGCCCTCGACGTGCGCCCAGCGGATGTCCTGGAAGGAGTCGGTCCAGCCCTGGTACGAGGGCTGAACGCGGCCGTCCACGGTGAGGACGGGGTTTCCGGAGGCACCGAGGTTGCGGTTGTCGACCGTCGTCTCGACGGGTACTCCGTCGGCAGCGGTGATACCGGCGCCGAGACAGACGACGGCGTCGTCGAGGAAGAACCACGACTTGTTGGCGGCCATGGTGGAGGACAGGCCCTTGAGATGCTGGCCGACGGCGGCGTACTCGCCGTCGGTGGTGCCTCCGACCCATGCGGCGTCCGGCTTGGGGTTGCCCCAGTTGCCGCCCTCCCCGTAGGAGAGTTTCCTGGTCGAAGCGGTGATGCCGGGCAGCCGGTACGGGTTCACGGTCGGCCAGAAGGCGTCGGAGTACTGGTCGTTGCCGAAGTCGTCACCCCACCAGGAGAGCCAGCCGGCTCCGGTGTGAAAACCCCGGCCGTTCTCGCCGTTGCCGAACTCGTAGTGGGCGATGCGCTCGGAGGCCATGCTGAGGCAGGCGGCCCAGGTGTGGCGGCGGTGTACGACGCGGTCCATGTTGTGGAACAGCCGGTGCCCGACCGGTTCCTCGGACGCGACGACGGCACGGTCGTCCATGAGCGACCGCAGGCGGGCCAGACGGACCAGGCTGAGCCCCGTGTTCGTGGTCGCCGGCTTGTACGTGTCGCGTTCGATCCATCCCTTGACCATGGCCTGCCAGCGTGTCCTCTCCTCGATGCCGGCTCCTTGGCCGATCAGCAGGATGGAGGCCAGCAAGGCGTGGGCGCGGGTGTGGTCGTCGGCGCCGTCACGGCTGATGCCCCGGCCGGAGACGCCGTCCATGAGGAGGCCGTTGTAGACGAAGGGGGCGACGGCGTTGTCGACGGTGTCGAGAAAGAGCCGGCTGCCGGGATCGGTCCGTTCGTAGCTGGATCCCTTCAGCAGGGCGAAGAGGAGTCCCACACCGTCGAACAGCACTGCGCCGTAGCCGCCGATGTAGGGAATGGCCGAGTGCTGGATGAAGGAGCCGTCGGCATAGAAGCCGTCGCCGCGTGTGACGTAGGGGAACACCGGGGCCAGCGCGTCACGTGCGAGGGTGATCTTGGCCGCGCTGCGGCCGACGATGCCACGCAGCATGATCACGCGGCACAGATCGACGCGGTTGGCTCCGGTGCTGGTACCGGTGTACTCCGCGACGGCGGACTCGGGCACGAAATGATCGACAGCGGCGGTGAGGGAGGAGATCAGCTCGGGGCCGAGGTGGTCGTACAGCAGCACCGCAGCGTCCAGCAGGGCCTGGGGGCCGCCGATCTGCCAGTTCCACCAGTTGCCGTACCGGGACCGGCCCGGGTTGTAGACCTCGTCGACGACGTGCCGGATGCCGGCGACGATCTCCTCCGCGTAGGCGTCGTCGCCGGTCAGCCCCGTGCCCGGCTGAGCGTATGCCTCGGCCATGGAGCACAGGCGCTGGCAGGTCTTCCGCATCTGATCGGAGAACGCGTACGACTCGGCGTCGAGGTCCGGCTCGGGGTCCAGCCAGACCATCGCCGGCCAGAGCGAGCCGTCCGCGGGCTCCATGGTCGCCCGCCACGCGGTGGCGTCCTTGCCCAGCCGGCCCAGCTTGGACCGGAAGGGTTCGGTGGTCGCGCTGAAGCCGGAGCCGAGAATGAGTTGGCGCCACTTGGCCCGCAGGACATCGAACTCGTCTGCCGCGTGAGCGGTGCTGTGGGGAATCGCCGCCGAGGCGGTGGCGCCGAGGCAGAGTGCGGCGGCGCCGCCACCCCATGCCTTGACGAAGCCGCGACGAGCCCAGGGTGCTGGCATGACGTCTCCAGACGTACGGGGAGAACCGGAGAAGGCCACCTCGCCCGGCAGTCGCCGAGTCCGGCTCCCACATCCGAGGAAGGGAGCGTGAAGTGGTGGATGAGTGACCGGTCTAGCACTTCTGGAGCTATGTGCTCAAGGTTCGGGCCGTAAAATCAAAAATTGATTGTTTGATCAGTCAGGCGAGCGGGTGGGAGGGCCGCGAGGCCGTGGGCCGGTCCGGCGGCCTTCCTTTTCGGCGGGTGCCGTTGCGTCATCGGGCCCGAGCGCGGAGGCGGGTGCAGCGTTGATCGGATGACCAGTACGTGATCGAATCACCTCGAGCGCTACGATGTCGTCTTCTCCGGCTTCGCAGCTGACATGTGCGCCCCGGCGCCCGGACCCCGAAGGAGAGCCGATGACCGCTTCGGCCCAGGAGCGGCGGACGCGCATTCTCGATGCCGTGCGCGAGGCCGGATCCATCCGGGTCGTGGAACTCGCCGAACGTCTCGGCGTCCCCACGGTCACCGTGCGGCGCGACGTCGCGGCGCTCGCCGACGACGGCAAGCTGGAGCGGACCCACGGTTCCGTGTCCCTCCCCGCCGACGCGACCGGCTGGTGGCCCGCCGGGCGGGGGCGCGTGATCGGCATGCTCGTGCCCGGCGTCGGGGGGTACTTCGACGAGGTGGTGGCCGGTGCGAGCGCCGCCGCCACCGCGGCCGGGGCCAGGGTGATCCTCGGCATCGCGCCGTACGGGGCGGACAGCGGCCGCGAGCAGGTCGACCGGCTCCTGGAGTCGGATGTCGGCGGACTGCTGCTCGCGCCCGACTGGACGCCCGGACGCGGGCTCAGGGGGAGCGAGTGGCTGGCCGGCCTTCCCGTTCCTGCCGTGCTGGTGGAGCGCCGGGCCGAACCGGCGACCCCGGCGGCACAACTGGACGCGGTGTGTTCGAACCACCGGCACGGGGTGCTCGTGGCCCTGCGACGGCTGGCGGAGCTGGGCCACGGGTCGGTCCTCCTCGCCGCCCGTTCCGACACCCGCACGGCGCACGAGGTCCGCGCCGGGTACACGGCCGCGGTACAGCAGCTCGGGCTGGCGGAGCCGCCGGTGATCGACGTGGACAGCTCGCCAAGGGGTTACCAGGATCTGGCGGAGCGGATCGCCGAAGCCGCCCGCTCGGGCATCCGGGCCGCGCTGGTGCACAACGACCAGGACGCGATGCAGTTGCCGGCCCTGCTGCGCGCGCACGGCCTCCGCGTGCCCGAGGACGTCGCACTCGTCGCGTACGACGACGTGTACGCCGCACTCTCCGATCCCCCGCTGACGGCCGTGGCCCCGCCGAAGAGGGCGGTCGGCGCCGAGGCCCTCGGCCTGCTGCTCAGACGGCTCGGCGCGGGGGACGAACTGCCCGTGCACCAGACCGAGCTGCTTCCCACGCTCAAGGTCCGGAGGTCCTGCGGCGGTCCGGTCTGAGGGCCGTCCGAGCACGCATCAGTGGCCGCCGCCCTCGAGGGCGGCGGCCACTGATGCGTGCTCGGAGAGTGCACGGGATGAGATCTGGCCGGAGCCCCGGCGGCACCCAGATCGAATCTGATCATTTGATCGATAAGCCTTGACCTCGATCGAAAAGCGACTCAGGATGGCGGTCGTTCAGCGTGTCCTCGCAGCATCGGCCCGGTTCCGGTGCTCGTGATCCCGTCAAAGGAGCCGCGCCATGTCGCCCTTCCCGTTCTCCCGCCGCCGCAGTGCCCACGGTCCCGGCGTCGCCGCCGTCACCGCGCTGGGCCTTGTCACACTCGTCGCGTGCGGAGCGGGCGACGGCGCGGATTCGTCCGCCCGGAAGGGCCCCGTCAGCATCACGTTCTGGGGGTGGACCAAGGGAACCCAGGAGGTCGTCGACGCGTTCAACGCCTCCCAGAACGACGTCCGCGTCAAGTTCCAGGAGATCCCGGCCGGTAACGCCGGCGGCTACGCCAAGATCTCCAACGCGGTGAAGGCGGGCAACGCTCCCGACGTCTTCAATGTCGAGTACCCGCAGCTGCCCGACTTCGTCAGCCGTGGCGCGGTGCAGGACATCAGCGAGCAGGTCCCCGGCGACCTCAAGTCGAGGTACCTGCCACAGGCGATACGGATGACCACGCTCGGCGGTGCCACCTGGGCGCTTCCGCTGGACATCGCGCCGCAGACGTTCTACTACCGCACGGACATCTTCGAGAAGGCGAAGATCACGAGTCCGCCGAAGACCTGGGACGAGTTCCGGGCGGACGCGCAGAAGATCAAGGAAGCCGATCCCCAGGCCCGTATCGCCACCTTCTTCCCCGACGACGCGAGCGCCTTCGAGGCCATGGCCTGGCAGGCCGGAGGCCAGTGGTTCAAGCCGGAGAAGGACGCCTGGAAGGTCGACTTCCTGGACGAGGGCACCAAGAAGGCCGCGGGCTACTGGCAGAAGATGATCGACGACGACCTGGTGCATGTCGCCCCGTCCTTCTCCCAGCAGTGGACGGCCTCCCTGCAGAAGGGCCGGACCGCCGGATACCTCGGTGCCAGCTGGGGTGCCGGTGTGATGGGCTCCACGCTTCCCGACCAGAGCGGCAAGTGGGCCGCCGCGCCGATGCCCACGTTCGACGGCTCGGCCGCGAGCGGCATGGTCGGCGGTTCGACGTTCGCCGTGTCCAAGGACAGCGAGAAGGCCGAGGCCGCAGTGCGGTTCGCACAGTGGGCGACCACCACCGAGGCCAGCATCAAGGCACGCATCAAGGCCGGTGCCTCCTCCGCCTACCCGGCCGCCCCGAAGCTCGTCCCCGTCGCGAAGAGCGCCTTCAAGAGCGCTCTCTTCGGCGACCAGGACCTCTACGGTCTGTACTCCGATGCGGCGAAGTCCATCAGGCCCGGGTGGGCGTGGGGCCCGGTCATGGGCGCCACCGACGGCTCCCTCAAGGACTCGTTCGCGAAGGTCCAGAAGGGTGGCGACATCACGACCGCCGTCCGGGAGGCCGAGAAGGCGACGACGAAGGAGCTCCGGAAGCGCGGGATCAAGGTGACCGGCTGATGGCCGGCTCCGTGCCGCAGCGGGCCACGGCTCTGATCCGCCCCGCTCCCGTCCCTGGCCGGCACCGTTCGGGGGCCCCGGCACTCCTCCTGCTCCCGTTCTTCGTCCTGTTCACCGCCGTCACACTGGCCCCCATCGGATACGCGATCCACCTCAGCCTCTACAGCGAGAAGCGGTCGGGCCTCGGCTTCGGCGGTGTGCAACGCGTTTTCACCGGTCTCGGCAACTACACGAGCGCCCTCGGGGACCAGGCGTTTCTCGACGGTTTCGGCAACCTCGCCCTGTACTGCCTGTTCTACATCCCGCTGATGATCGGACTTTCGCTGCTGCTGGCGCTGCTGCTCGACTCGGCTCTCGCCCGCGCGAAGCGCTTCTTCCAGCTGGCGCTGTTCCTGCCGCACGCCGTCCCCGGCATCATCGCGGCCCTGATCTGGATGTACCTCTACACACCGAACGTGAGCCCCGTGGTCGGCGCGATGGAGTCGGCCGGCCTCGAGTTCAGCATGCTCGGCAACCCGGTGCCGGCGGTCGTCAACATCGCCGTGTGGGAGTGGACCGGCTACAACATGATCATCTTTTTCGCCGCTCTCCAGGCGATTCCCCGCGAACTCCTGGAGGCGGCCGTCGTCGACGGCGCAGCCCCGCTACGTGTCGCCCTGAGCATCAAACTGCCGCTGATCCGGCCGTCGCTGGTCATGGCGTGCCTCTTCACCGTGATCGGTTCGCTCCAGCTGTTCACCGAACCGATGATCCTGCACGGCGCGGCCCCCGACGTCGTCACCTCCTGGACACCCAACATGTACGCGTACACTGCGGCGTTCGAACGGAACGACTACGGCCTCGCCGCAGCCGCCTCCGTCCTGCTCGCCCTGGCGGCTGCCGCTCTCTCGTTCCTGGTCACCCGTCTCTCCGGCGGCCGCTCCGGCAAGGCGAAGGGAGCGGAGGCATGAGCACTGCCACGCCCACCAGGCCGCGCCGCCGGCAGGCGCCGTCGCACCGGCCCCCTGCCCTGGACGTCCGGCGTCCCCGGCACTGGTCCATGTCGAGGGCCACCGTGAACAGCGTCCTGCTTCTCGCCACGCTCTACATGCTCCTGCCGCTGCTGTGGCTGCTCACCGCGTCGGCGAAGAACACCGGCGACCTGGTCAGCGGCCGTACACTCACGCCCGATCGCTGGCATCTGGGCGAGAACCTGGCCAACCTGGCGGCCGTGGGGGACGGCGTCTACTTCCGCTGGTACCTCAACTCGCTGCTGTACGCGGGAGGCGGCGCCGCACTGTGCGCGCTCATCTGCGTGGCCGCCGGCTATGCTTTCCACGTGTACGGCTTCTCCGGCAAGGAGAAGCTGTTCGGCCTCGTGCTCCTGGGTGTGCTGGTGCCGACCACGGCGCTCGCGCTTCCGATGTACCTGCTCGCCTCCCAGGTGGGGATCGTCAACAGCTTCTGGGCGGTCTTCCTGCCGTCGCTCGTGAACCCGTTCGGTGTCTACCTGGCCAGGGTGTTCTGCGGCGGCTACATCCCCGGAGAAGTGCTCGAGGCCGCCCGGACGGACGGGGCGGGGGAGCTGAGGACCTTCTGGTCGATCGGCCTGCGCATGGTCATGCCCGGGTTCGTGACGATCTTCCTCTTCCAGTTCACGGCCATCTGGAACAACTTCTTCCTGCCCCTGGTCATGCTCTCCGACACCCAGCTCTTCCCGGTGAGCCTCGGGCTCTACGCGTGGAACGCCCAGACCCACGCGTTCCCCGCGTACTACCCGCTGGTGGTTACCGGCTCGCTGCTCGCCGTCATCCCGCTGATCGTGGCGTTCGTCGCGCTGCAGCGCTTCTGGAAGGCGGGGATGACCGCCGGTGCCGTCAAGTGACGCACACCGACTGCCGTCATCCGTCCGCCGGCCCACGTCCTCTCCCGGAGAAGCCCGTGCACAACCCTCTTCCCGTCACCGACACCCGGCCGGCGCCGGGCCGCCGACCGAGGGCCCTGCTCGCCATGCACCCCGGCCTGGCGCCCAGGCTGATCGGTGACGGCACGATGCACCGGTTGAGCGGCCTCGCCGATCTCGACCCCGCCCTGGTGGCCGACGACTTCGCTGCGCCGCAGGCCGCGGCAGCCCTGAGCAGGGCCGAGATCATCATCAGCTGCTGGGGCTGCCCGCCCCTGACCGAGGAAGTCCTCGCCGTCGCACCCCGGCTCCGCGCCGTCATCCACGCGGCCGGGTCCGTCAAACACCACGTCACCGAAGCGTGCTGGCGCCGCGGCATCCAGGTCACATCCGCCGCCCGGGCCAACGCCCGGCCCGTCGCCGAGTACACCGTCGCCTTCGTGCTCCTGGCGGGCAAGGACCTGCTGCGGATCCGGGACGACTACCGGCAGCGGCGTACCGGCCACGACTGGCACGCTGCCTACGCCCATGCCGGAAACTACGGCCGGACCGTGGGCGTCGTCGGAGCATCCCGGATCGGTCGCCGCGTTCTGGAACTGCTGCGGCCCCACGACCTGGAACTGCTGGTCCACGACCCGTACCTGCTGCCGGGCGAGGCGGAGCGGCTGGGCGCGACGGCCGTCGGCATCGACGAACTGTGCCGCAGAAGCGACGTGGTGAGCCTGCACGCGCCCGAACTGCCCGCCACGCGGCAGCTGATCAGCCGCAACCGGCTGGCGATGATGCGTGCGGGGGCGACGCTGATCAACACGTCCCGGGGCTCGTTGGTCGACCAGGAGGCGCTCACCGAGGAACTCGTGTCGGGACGGCTGGACGCCGTCCTGGACGTGACCGTGCCCTGGGTGCTGCCGGCCGACTCCCCGCTCTACGACCTGCCCAACGTGGTGCTGACACCCCACATCGCCGGCTCTCTCGGCAACGAGCTGCACCGGATGGCGGAGGCGGCCGCCGACGAGCTGGAGCGCTATGTCACTGGCCGGCCGTTCGCCCATCCCGTCTCGGCCGGGGAATGGGAACGCTCCGCTTGAACCGACGGGAGACACCTCGTGTTCCAGATATCGCCCGGGGGCTTCTTCCTCGGCGGGCGTCCGCTGCGGCTGCTGTCGGGCGCTCTGCACTACTTCCGCGTCCTGCCTGAGCAGTGGCCGCACCGGCTGCGAATGCTGCGTGCCATGGGTCTCAACACCGTGGAGACATACGTCCCGTGGAACCTTCACGAGCCGCGTCCGGGCGAGTACGACTTCACCGGGCTCGCGGACCTGGACCGTTTCCTGCACGCCACGCGTAAGGCGGGACTGCACGCGATCGTCCGGCCCTCGCCGTACATCTGTGCGGAGTGGGAGAACGGCGGGCTGCCCTGGTGGCTGCTCGCCGACCGTGAGGTGCGGGCGCTGCGCTGCCGGGACCCGGCTTATCTGGCCCACGTGGACAGCTGGTTCGACCGGCTGATTCCCATCGTGGCCACGCATCAGGTCACCCGTGGCGGCAACGTGCTGATGGTACAGATCGAGAACGAATACGGGTCCTTCGGCACCGACACCCGCTACCTCGAACACCTGGCAGCCGGCTTGCGGGCACGAGGCATCGACGTACCGCTGTTCACCTCGGACGGGCCCGATGACTTCTTCCTGACCGGCGGGACGGTCCCGGGACAGCCGGCGACCGTGAACTTCGGCAGTCGCGCCGCGGAGGCCTTTCGGACTCTGCACCGGCTGCGGCCGGACGATCCGGCGATGTGCATGGAGTTCTGGTGCGGCTGGTTCGACCACTGGGGCGCCGAGCACGCCGTGCGCGACCCGGAGGACGCGGCGCGGGCGCTGGAGGAGATCCTGGCGGCCGGAGCCTCGGTCAACGTCTACATGGCGCACGGCGGCACCAACTTCTCGACCTGGGCCGGCGCCAACACCGAGGACCCGGCGACCGGGCAGCGTTACGTGCCGACGGTGACCTCCTACGACTACGACGCGCCGATCGACGAGCGGGGCGGCGTGACGGACAAGTTTCTCGCGTTCCGGGCCGTGCTGAAGGGCTACGCGGACGTGCCGCTGCCCGATCCGCTTCCTCCCGCACCGCTGCTGCCCGTCTCGTCAGTCGAACTCAACCAGTCGGTACGACTCCTCGACGCCCTCGACGAGGTGGCGGGCGCGGCGGTGTGGGCGCCCCAGCCACCGTCCTTCGAAGAACTGGGAATCGGGCACGGGCTGGTGCTGTACACCTCCCGGATCCCGGGGCCCCGCGGGCCCTACCCGCTGACCCTGCAGGGGCTGGCCGACCGGGCGCACGTCTTCCTGGACGGCAGACCGGCCGGTGTGCTGGAACGGGATGCGACCGAGGCGGTCGACGGCGTCGCCGTCGTCGGTGCCCACGCCCGCCTGGAACTGCTCGTGGAATCCATGGGGCGGGTCAACTACGGCATGGGGCTCGGCGACCGCAAGGGGGTGGGCAAGGTTCTGCACACCCAGCAGATGCTGCACGGCTGGACCGCGCGGGCAGTCGAACTCGGGCACGGAACACCGGACCGGCTCACCTGGGGGACGGCCGGCGAGGGCCCGGGCCCCGTATTCCACCGGGGCTTCCTGGACGTGGAGGAACCGGCCGACGGATATCTGGCACTGCCCGGCTGGAGCAAGGGATATGTGTGGGTCAACGGTTTCTGCCTCGGCCGCTACTGGGAGGAGCGCGGCCCCCAGCGGACCCTGTACCTGCCGTGGCCGCTGCTTCGCGAGGGCCGCAACGACATCGTCGTGCTGGAGCTGGACGGGTGCGCTCGGCCGGTCGTCCAGCTACGGGACTCTCCCGACCTGGGCTGACGCCGCGGGCCGTCGCGGCCGACCGGACTGTGGGACCGTGCCGAGGCGCCTCCGGACCCGTCCACCTCACGTGCGCCTGCGCCCCCGGCACGCGGCCTTCGCTCAGCGCACGGACGCGGCACGGGCATGGCCGGTACGGTCGGCCGCCCGCGACTCGCAGCCCTGTGCCGCCGCGATGCCCAGCGCCACCAGCAGCGTCACGGTCACGAACACCACGAGCCGCTGCCGCAGCAGCCTCCGGTTCTCCGCGACCGGCCGGCGCGCCGCGCCCGCGGTCCGGGACGGCGGGCGCGACGTCGGCCGTGCCGGGTTCGTACGGCCGCCACCGCGCGACGGCGGGACGCGCCCGCCCGGACGCCCGCCGGATGGCGTACCCCCGGGACGTCCGCCGGCGGGGCTGCCCGGACGGGTGCCGTTCCGCCCGGACGGGACGGTGGACGAGGACGACGACGGGCGTGGCGCCCGGACCCGCGGGGCGCCCGGTCCGGCGGGCCGCCGGCCGGGGACCTCCCCGGGCGGGGCGAGCCGGCTCTCCGAGAGCGGCCCGTGGGTCTCGCGCGCCGCGATCTCCTTGAGCCGCATCGCGAGCTGCAGCGTGCTGGGCCGCTGCTCCGGGGCCTTGGCCAGACACGCCTGGACCAGCGGCGCGAGGGCGTCGTGCACCCCCTGCAGATGAGGCTCCTCGTGCACCACGCGGTAGAGCATCACCTCGGAACTGCCCTGGCCGAACGGGGAGTCGGCGGTGGCGCAGTACGCGAGCGTCGCCCCGAGCGCGAAGACGTCCGTGGCGGGGGTGACCGCGGCGCCCCGGACCTGCTCGGGCGCCAGGAAACCGGGCGAGCCGACGGCGGTGCCGACATGGGTGAGCGTGCTCGCGCCGGTGGCCCAGGCGATGCCGAAGTCGATGATCCGCGGGCCCTTGGGGGAGAGCAGGATGTTCGACGGCTTGAGGTCGCGGTGCACCACACCGGCCTCGTGCACCGCCAGCAGGCCCTCGGCGAGCGCCGCGCCGATCGCCGCCGTACGGGCGGCGGAGAGCGGGCCCTCCTCGGCCACCTTGTCGTGCAGCGACGGACCGGGGACGTACTGCGTGGCGAACCACGGCCGGTCGGCCTCGAGGTCGGCGGCGACCAGCCGGGCCGTGCAGCCGCCGCGGATCCGGCGGGCGGCCGACACCTCGCGGGCGAAGCGCGACCGGAACTCCTGGTCCTCCGCCAGATCCGGCCGGATCACCTTGAGCGCCACCCGCTGTCCGCGCCGGTCCGAGCCGAGGTAGACCACCCCCATGCCGCCCGCGCCCAGCCGCCGGTGCAGCCGGAACGAGCCGACGACACGCGGGTCCTCGCGCCGGAGCCGCATCATCGCCATGTTCATCCCCGCTGCCCTGTACGTCTGACGAGGCACAGCTTACGGATTGACGGGCCGCTCCGCTCAGAGGCCGCGCATACGCCGGCCACGGGAATTGTCAGTGCCGGGTGGGATCCTGGAAGTGTCGGTCCCGGTGCGGCCCAGCCGTTGCCCGGAGCGGTGCGTTGCCCAACGATCCGTCGCTGAAGGGGGATTGACCTTGAAGGGTGACCGGGTGGAGATAGTCGTGGACGCGGGTGACACGACACGGACGTACGACATGGTGGCCGGGCGGGCCGGACGCAGGGTGGAGACAGCCGTTCGCAGGGGCGTGGTGGAGGTGAGCGAGGTCACGCGCAGCGGATCGGTCGTCCGCACCGCGCGTTTCATGGCCAACCGGGTGCTGGCGCTGGTCGAACACCCGGTGCCGCGGGTCCAGGAGACGGAGCGACAGGCCGGGGACGGGGGCCGTCCCCTCCGGGATGACCCGGGGGAGTAGGAGCGGATGTCCACCCACAGGAGTAGCCGGTGCCCCGGCCCGTCATCCTGGGGGAGGCCCGCAAGTCGGTACGAAGGCATGACGCCCGACAGGGGGGCACCCGCCTAGTGTTGAGGTCAAGCGGCGGGCGCACGCACTCGTCCCCCGAGGTCAGACGCCCGCCGCTGTCAAACATGACGGGAGCGGGGCGATGGCGTACACGGCGGAGCGAGCGGTCATCCGGGCGCGGGGACGCAGGATCCTCGACACGGTCGGCGTCCGCGAGTCGGGTACGCGGCATCCTCTCGTCGCCGCGGTGATGGTGCTGCCGTTCGCAGTGCTGCTCACCGTGGTCTTCGGCGGCTGGGAGGCCGTCGTCACACAGGCGTCGTCCGTGGCCGGAATGCTGGGGCGCTGAGCGCGACCGGTCCGGGAGAGCGGCCCGGACCGGAGACACTCCGGCCATCAGCCCCGTGGGGACGGGGGTGCGGCGGACGGCAAAATCGCCCGGGCAGCTGGGGAGCTGCCCGGGCGATACGCATGTCCGCCCCCGCTCCGGCGCGCCGCCCTCCGAGCGGGACCGAGCGCCGCGGGCCACTCCCCACAAGGCCCCGGAGCTGGGAGGATGACCGCGCGGACGAGCGAGGGGGAGGGCACAGGTGTCGCTGGTGCAGCAACTCGCCGACATCGCCTCAGCGGCCCGTGACACGGCCCGTACAGCAGCCCCCGGCACGGCCGCCCGTACGGCTCCGAGCGGCCCGGCACCGACGGCAGTCACCACCCTCCCGGCGCCCGCAGTGACCACGGCGCCCACGGCGTCGGATGCGCCCACGGAGCCCACGGCGCCCGCAGGGACCACGGCGTCCGCAGTGACCACAGTTTCCGCAGTGCTCGCAGCGTCCGCAGAGGCCACGGTGCCCGCAGCGTCGGCAGCGTCCGCAATACCCACGGCGTCGGCGGCGTCCGCAACGCCCACGGCGTCCACCGTGTCGGCAGCTCCCGCAGCTCCCGCAGCTCCCGCAGCTCCCGCAGCTCCCGCAGCTCCCGCAGCTCCCGCAGAGGCCACGGAGCCCACGGCTTCCACGGCGTCCACGGGGCCTGCTGGGTCCGCAGTGCTCACGGAGTCCACGGCGCCGACGCCGGCCGCGGCCGCGGCACTCGTGCCGACCGCTCCCGGCGGCGCCCTGATCCTGGCCGACCGCCCCGACGGAACCGTCGTCCGGGTCGGCCCGGTGGTCGCCAAGGCTCATCCGACCGGCGGCGACCCCGGCGAGCTGGCGGCCCGCCTCGGCATCGCCGCGCACCCCCTGCTCCGCGGCATCCTGCTGCCCCCGCTCTCCGCCCGCGGGCTCGGCGGCGGACGGATTGCGACCTGCTGGGCCTACGGCATCCCCGTCGCGCCCGACGACCCCGGTGCGGCGCCCTGGGAGGAGACGGGCCTCCTGCTGGCCCGGCTGCACTCCGTACCGGTGGCCGCGCTGCCCGGTCCCGTGCCGCCCATGCGGGGACCGGCCAAGGTGGCCGGCGCGCTGGCCCGGCTGCGCGCGGCCGGGCAGCCGGACCCGGCGGGTCCCGCACCCGCC
>NZ_WHPN01000223.1 GCF_009735685.1 Streptomyces lycii
CTGCTGATCGAGGGCGGGCCGGGCACGGGCAAGACGGAGCTGCTGCGCGCGCTGGCCGCGTCGCTGGCCGCCGCCGACCGCCCGGACCGGCTCGCGCTGCTGCTGGTGGACGGCGGCGGCGTCCGTTCCTCGCTGCCCGAACCGCGCGGCGATCTCGACACCTCGGACGGCGGACTGCGGGCCTGTACGGACCTGCCGCACGTCTCGACGTATCTGCCGGGCGTCGACCCGGTCCGGATGCGGGCCTTCGCGCAGGCGCTCAGCTCGGAGCTGAAGCGGCGGGCGCAGCTCTTCGGCGAGCTGGACTTCACCGCCTGGCACGACCGGCGGGCGCGCGCCGGCAGCGCTCCGCCGGGGCCCGGACGCGGCGGGGCCGGCAGGCCCGCGGGCGACGGGGGCGGTGATCTGGAGCCGGAGCCGAGCGGCACGCTGAGGCTGCGCGCGCGCCGGGCCGCCGAGGACACGGAAGCGGCCGCCGCGTCGCGCGCCGCCGAGGAGACCGGGCCGGACCCGGTGCCCCGGCTGGTCGTGCTGGTCGACGACTTCGACGCGCTGCTGGCGCCCGCGCTCGGCAGCACGGGCCGTCCGGCGGCCGGCTCGGTGGTGCGGGCCCTGGAGTCGGTGGCCCGGCACGGCGCCCGCCTCGGGGTGCATCTGGTCGCGTCGAGCGGGCGGCCGGAGCGCACGTCGGAGACCGCGGCGGCGGAGGCTGCCGGGCTGCGGGTCGCCCTGGAGGTGCTGCCCGCCCGGACCGACGGACCGGAGCGCGCCGAGGCGGCCCCCGGCCGGGGCAGGCTGACCCGGCGGGACGGGACGGTCACACCGTTCCAGGCGGGCCGGGTCACCGGGCGCATCCCCCGGACGGCGACGCAGCGGCCGACCGTGGTGCCGCTGGAGTGGGACCGGATGGGCGATCCGCCGGCCCGCCGCCCGGTCCGCGAGCTGGGCAACGGCCCGACCGACCTGGCGCTGCTGGCGAGCGCCCTCCAGCGGGCGGCCCGGTCCGCGGAGGTGCACGCGGCGCCTCCGCTGATCTGACGCCGGCTCCGTCCCGCCCCGGCCTCCACCCGGGGCCGGGGCCCGGACGCCCGCGCCGGGGCGGGGCCCCGGCCCGCCGGGCCCGCGCGCGGGCTGACGCCGCATCACAGGGTCGTCACAATCCGCGACTTGACGCTGGTCGCGCTATTGCGGCGGTTCGTGTTCGGGGCGTAGGACTGTCGCACGGTACGTACATCGGGACGTGCCCCGCGCGGACCGCCGTCGTTGACCGGGCGGCTCTCCGGGCGAGGGCTGGGCCCCCGCGCGGGGTCACGGGAGAGGTCTCCATGGCGGGGCCGAGAGAGGTCGGGCAGGAATGCGTACAGCACTTCGCACCGCAACCGCACGGACGACGCGACCGTCGCGGGCCACGCGCCGCACACGGGCCGCGCTGGCCGTCGTCGCGGCGGGCGCGCTGGCCCTCACCGGCTGCGGCGGCGGCTCGGACGACGGCGGCAAGGACTCCGGGGACGGCGGCGAGAAGCCGGCCGTCACGGTGGAGCTCCCGAAGCTCGACGGCGAGAAGCTCCAGGTGGCCGCCGTATGGACGGGCGCGGAGCAGAAGAACTTCGGCAAGGTGCTCGACGAGTTCGAGAAGCGGACCGGCGCCGAGGTCTCCTTCGTGCCGACCGGGGACAGCATCTCCACCTTCCTCGGTACGAAGATCGAGGGCGGCGAGCCGCCGGACGTCGCGCTGCTCCCGCAGGTCGGGGCGTTGCAGCAGTTCGCGGAGAAGGGCTGGCTGCAGCCCGCGGACAGCGCGGTGCGCGAGCAGCTGGGCAAGAACTTCTCCCAGGGCTGGCAGGACCTCGGCGCGCACGACGGCGAGCAGTACGGCGTGTACTACAAGGCCGCCAACAAGTCCCTGGTCTGGTACAACACCGCGGCGTTCACCAACGCCGGGGTCGAGGAGCCCGCCACCTGGGACGAGTTCCTGGAGACCGCCCGCACGATCTCGGACTCCGGTGTGCCGCCGGTGTCCGTCGGCGGGGCCGACGGCTGGACCCTCACCGACTGGTTCGAGAACATCTACCTCTCCCAGGCCGGGCCCGAGAAGTACGACCAGCTGGCCGCGCACGAGATCAAGTGGACCGACCCCTCCGTGGAGAAGGCGCTGACCACCCTCGGCGAGCTGTTCGGCGACGACACCCTGCTCGCCGGCGGCAAGAAGGGCGCGCTGCAGACGGAGTTCCCCAAGTCCGTGACGAAGGCCTTCGAGGGCGGTGACGCCCCGGACGCCGCGATGGTCTACGAGGGCGACTTCGTCGGGATCAACATCGCCAACGACACCAAGGCGAAGATCGGCAGCGACGCCAAGGTCTTCCCGTTCCCGGCCGTCGGCGCGGAATCCCCCGTGGTGAGCGGCGGTGACGTGGCCGTGGCCCTGAAGGAGGGCAAGGGCGCCCAGGCGCTGCTGACGTTCCTGGCGTCCACCGACGCGGCCGCGATCTCGGCGGGCGCGGGGGGCTTCATCTCGCCGAACAAGGAACTGGATCCGGAGACGTACCCGAACGACGTGCAGCGCGACATCGCCAAGGCGCTGATCGAGGCGGGCGACGACTTCCGGTTCGACATGTCCGACCAGGCCCCGGCCTCCTTCGGCGGCACGAAGGGCGAGGGCGAGTGGAAGGTCCTCCAGGACTTCCTGGCCGACCCCGAGGACGTGGCGGGGGCGCAGAAGGCGCTGGAAGCCGCGGCCGCCAAGGCGTACAAGAGCTGACGGGCCGCCGGACAGATGAAGACAGTGACCGCGGGGGCCGCGGCCGCGCCCGGCGCGCCGCCCCCCGTCGCGAAGAAGGGTGTGCTCGGTACCCGGCCCTGGGTGGCGGCGTGTTTCCTGCTGCCCGCGCTGGTGCTGCTCGGCGCGCTCGTGCTGTACCCGATCGGGTACTCGGTCTTCCGCAGCTTCTTCGGCGCGGACGGCTCCTCCTTCGTCGGCCTGGACAACTACGGTGAGCTGTTCTCGAACGAGGGCATCCGCACCGCGATCCGGAACAACGTCATCTGGGTCGTCCTCGCGCCCACCGTGTCCACCGCGCTCGGCCTGATCTACGCGGTGATGACGGAGCGGATCCGCTGGGGCACCGCGTTCAAGCTGATCATCTTCATGCCGATGGCGATCTCCATGCTCGCCTCCGGCATCATCTTCCGGCTGGTGTACGAGCAGGACCCGGACCGCGGTGTCGCCAACGCCGTCTGGGTCGGCGTGCACGACACCTTCGCCGAGTCCTCCGCCTACCCGGGCGCCCGGCCGCGCCCGGACTCGGGGATGGCGAGGACGGCGGGCGGCTCGTTCACCACCGAGTCGGCGGTACGCGCCGGGGACCCGGCGAACCTGCCGCTGGTGGGCATACCGCCGGCCGAGATGCCGAAGGAGGCGGCCGGGGCCGAGCAGGCGCGGCCGGAGGGCGGGAAGATCACCGGCACGGTGTGGCTGGACTTCGTACCCGGCGGCAAGGGCGAGCCGGGGCGGATCGACAGCGGTGAGAAGGCGCTGTCCGGCATCACCGTCGAGGCGGTCAGGGACGGCGAGGTCGTCGCGAAGGCCACGGTCGGCGACGACGGCACGTACAGCCTGCCCGCGGCCGCGGACGGCGCGCAGCTCCGGCTGCCGGGGTCGAACTTCGCCGAGCAGTACAACGGCGTGGACTGGCTCGGCCCGTCGTTCGTCACGCCGGCCATCATCGGCAGCTACATCTGGATGTGGGCGGGCTTCGCGATGGTGCTGATCGCCGCCGGGCTCGCCGGGGTGCCGCGGGAACTGCTGGAGGCCGCGCGGGTCGACGGGGCGACCGAGTGGCAGGTCTTCCGCAAGGTCACGGTGCCGCTGCTGGCGCCGGTGCTGGCCGTCGTGCTCGTCACGCTGATGATCAACGTGCTGAAGATCTTCGACCTGGTGTACATCATCGCGCCGGGGGCCACCCTGGACGACGCGAACGTCCTCGCGCTCCAGCTGTATCTGTCGTCCTTCGGCGCCGACTCGGACCAGGGGGTCGGCAGCGCGATCGCCGTGCTCCTGCTGCTGCTCGTGCTGCCGGTGATGCTCGTCAACATCCGGCGCATCCGAAGGGAGCGACGCCGATGAGCACCTCGGCGGAACCGGCCGTGGCCAAGGCCGCGCAGACCCCGGGCCCGGCGCCCGGCCGCAAGCCGTCCGCCGCCTCCCGGTTGGCGGCGCGGGCGAGCGGCGGACTGGCGCAAGGCATTCTCGTCCTGATCGCTCTCTTCTGGCTGATGCCGACCCTCGGTCTGCTGATCTCCTCGCTGCGCGATCCGACCGACATCTCCTCCAGCGGCTGGTGGCAGGTCTTCACCGAGCCCGCGCAGCTCACGGCGGAGAACTACTCGGCGCTCTTCGACAACGACGTCGTCGTCGGCTCGCTGTGGACCACCGTCCTGATCACCGTGCCGTCGACCGTGCTCGTCGTGGTCATCGGCTCGCTGGCGGGCTACGCCTTCGCCTGGCTGGACTTCCCCGGGCGGGACTGGCTGTTCCTGTTGGTCGTCGGGCTGCTGGTGGTGCCCGTGCAGGTCGCGCTGATCCCGGTGTCCAAGCTGTTCAACACCGTCGGGATCTTCGAGACCACGATCGGCGTGATCACCTTCCACACGGCGTTCGGTCTGCCGTTCGCCGTGTTCCTGCTGCGGAACTTCTTCGCCGAGATCCCGCGCGAGCTGCTGGAGGCGGCCCGGCTGGACGGGGCCGGGGAACTGCGGCTGTTCACCCGGGTGGTCATGCCGCTGGGCGGGCCGGCCATCGCCTCGCTGGGCATCTTCCAGTTCCTGTGGGTCTGGAACGACATGCTGATCGCCCTGATCTTCGCGGACGGCAGCTCGCCGCCGATCACCGTGGCGCTCCAGCAGCAGGTACGGCAGTTCGGGAACAACATCGACATCCTGGCGCCCGGCGCGTTCGTGTCGATGGTGATCCCGCTCGCCGTGTTCTTCGCCTTCCAGCGGCAGTTCGTGTCCGGTGTGATGGCGGGCGCGGTGAAGTGAGCCGTGTGAAGCGGGGGTGAACCCGGCGGCATCGAGGGGTGTACGGGTCCTGTGTGGGGCATGCGTTCCACCGAGCCCGTACACCCCAACTGAAATACACTGTTCACCCATATGGAGACAGAAATCTCCCCCGCGGCAACCGCCGCGCGGGTCAGCGTCGTCGTGATCGGCTACAACGACGCGGAGCACATCGCGGACGCCGTGCTCTCCGCCCTGCGCCAGGGCCCGTCGGTCGCCGAGGTCGTCGCCGTGAACGACGGCTCCGCCGACGCCACGGGCGAGGTCCTGGACCGGCTGGCCCGCCGTCACGACCGGCTCCGCGTGCACCACCGGTCCGAGAACAGCGGCGGCTGCGGCACCCCCCGCAACGACGGTCTGCGGGACGCGACCGCCCCGTACGTCATGTTCCTCGACAGCGACGACGTCCTGCCGCCGGGCGCCGTCGACGCGCTGCTCGCCGCCGCGGACCGGCACGGCGCGCAGGTCGTCGCGGGCGGCTGCGTGCGCCGGGAGCTTCCGCAGCACCGCGACACCCCCTGGCAGCGGGCGCTGTTCCTGGAGGAGGCGGTGTACGACTCCCCGGCCCGGCTGCCGCGCCTGGTGCGCGACACCCTGTGCGTCAACAAGCTCTACGACCGCGCCTTCCTCGACCGGCACGGCATCCGCTTCCCCGACGGCGCGTACCGCTACGAGGACTTCGTCTTCACCGCCCGGGTGCTCGCAGCGCTCCCCCGGATCGCGCTCGTCCCCGACACCGTCTACGTCTGGCACGTGCGCCGGACGGCGAGCCGGCCGTCCATCTCGCTCGACCGGAGCGGCGTCGAGGGCTGGCGCGCCCGGCTGGCCGCGCACCGGCTGGCCGTCGTCACCCTCCAGCGAGCCGGTCTCCGGCGGCTGGCGCACGCCGCCCGGGTGAAATTCCTCGACCACGACCTGCGCATGTACCTGCGCGAGCTGGGCCGCCGCGACGAGGACCACCGCGCCGAGTGGTGGCGGCTCACCCGGGAGCATCTGGCGACGTTCGACGAGGCCGACCTGCTCGCGGCCCGCGCCCCGGCGCGCTGGATCGCCCGGGTCATCGCCGCCGCCGAGTGGCCGCGTGACGTGGAGCGGCTCACCGCGCTCGCCGTACGCCCGGCCCGGCTGCTGCCGCCGTACGCCCGGGTGGACGGCCGCCCGGTGTGGGCGGTGGACCTGCCGGAGGTGGTCATCGACCGGGTCGACGACAAGCCGCTGCACCGGCTGCCGGTGACCGTGGACGCCGAACCGGAGCTGGGCGTCGACGTCACCTCCGCGCTCGGCGTCGGGCGGCCGCGGCTGCGGCTGACCCTGCGCGTGCACGAGCTGTACGGGCGGCTGGCGGGCGCCGGGGGCCCAGCGGTCGTCGACGTCGAGCTGCGGCACCACGACGACGGCAGGCTCGGCCTGACCCGGGACGCCGTGCTCACGCCCGACGAGGCCCCCGGGGTCTGGCGGGCCGAGGTGCTGTTCGACCTGGACGCGCCGCCCACCGCCGACGCCCCGGCCACCCGGAACGGCACGGCGCCGGACGTCTGGGACGTACGGGTCCGGGTGCGCTGCGGCGACGGCGGCTCGCTCTACACTGCCGCCCGCGCCGTCGGGCCCGGGCTGCGGCGCACCGTGGCACCCGGGCGGCACGGGCTGCTGCTCGTCCAGCCGTACGCCACCGCGGGCGGTTCGCTCGCGCTCCGGGTCGCGCGCGGGCCGCGC
>NZ_WHPN01000224.1 GCF_009735685.1 Streptomyces lycii
GGCGCCGGAGGACCCGCGATGACGGCCGCCACCGGACGCGGGCCCGCCGCGGGCGACACCGGCCCGCGGTACGCCGTCGTCATCCCGACCCTGGGCCGCCCCAGCCTCTCCGACTGTCTGCACGCGCTCGCCGCCGGAACGGCCGGCGGCGGGCCCGGGCCGCGGGAGATCGTGCTCGTCGACGACCGCCCGCCGCACGACTGCACCCCGCTCGACGCCGACGTCCCGGACGCGTTCCAGGGCCTGGTCACGGTCGTACCGGGCTGCGCCGCGGGCCCTGCGGCGGCCCGCAACACCGGCTGGCGGGCCGTCCGCGAGCCCTGGATCGTCTTCCTCGACGACGACGTCCTGCCCGGCCCCGGCTGGGCGGCGGACCTGGCGGCGGACCTCGCCGCCGCGGACTCGGCGACGGCCGGGATCCAGGCCCGTGTCACCGTGCCGCTGCCGCGCGACCGGAAGCCCACCGACTGGGAGCGGAACACCGCCGGACTCGCCACCTCGCAGTGGATCACCGCCGACATGGCGTACCGGCGCTCCGCCCTCGAAGCCCTCGGCGGCTTCGACGAGCGCTTCCCCCGCGCCTTCCGCGAGGACGCCGACCTGGCGCTGCGCGCCCTCGACGCGGGCTGGAAGCTGGGCGTCGGCCGGCGCCGCACCACCCACCCGGTGCGCCCGGCGGACCGCTGGGTCTCCGTACGGACCCAGGCGGGCAACGCCGACGACGTCCTGATGAACCGGCTGCACGGCCGTGACTGGTGGGGCCGCGCCGGCGCGCCGCGCGGACGGCTGCCCCGGCACGCCGCCGTCACCGCGGCGGGTGCCGCGGCCCTCGTCTGCGTCCTGGCCCGCCGGCCGCGCGCCGCGGCGCTGCCCGCAGCCCTGTGGCTGGCCGGCACGGCAGAGTTCGCGGCGGCCCGTATCCGGCCCGGCCCCCGCACCCGGGAGGAGACCGTGACCATGGCCCTGACGAGCGCCCTGATCCCGCCGGTGGCCACGGGGCACTGGCTGCGCGGCCTGCTGCGCCACCGCCGGGCCGGGCCGGGCCCGGTCGGCTCGCCGCCCCCGGCCCCGGACGCGGCACGCCCCGAACGGCCGGAGGACCGGCTCGCCGACCCGGTCTGACCGCCGGGCCCGGGCCGCCCCACCGGCCTGTTCCGGCCGGCCGCGGTGCTCGCCGGGCGGTCCCGGCAGGCGCGGAACGGGGACGCCCTTCCGCCGGGCCCGGCGGCTGACCGGTTCCCGGCGCCGTGTCCTCCGCTCCGTGCCCTTGGCCACCTGTCTGCCCGCTCCGTGTCCTCCGCTCCGTGCCCTCGCTCGGTGCCGCCGGTGCCCGG
>NZ_WHPN01000225.1 GCF_009735685.1 Streptomyces lycii
AGGACACGTTCCCGGACACGGTCCCGGACGCGTTGCCGGACGCGGCGCCGAGGGGCAGGGGTGCCGCCGCCCTGCCGGCCGCCGGTTCCGGTCCGGCCACGCTCGACGCCCTGGCGGCCTGCTTCGGCCTCAGCCCGTTCGAGCGAGAGGTGATCCTGCTCGCCGCCGCCGCGGAGCTGGAGCCGACCACCGGCAGCCGCTGCGCCGCCGCCTGCGGCGACCCGGAACGCGCCCACCCGACCTTCTCCCTCGCCCTGGCCGCGCTCACCGCCCCGCACTGGAGCGCGCTCACGCCCGTCGCCCCGCTGCGCCGCTGGCGGTTGGTCGAGCTGGACGACGAGACCCGGCTGACCACGTCCCGGCTGCGGCTGGACGAGCGCATCCTGCACTTCCTCGTCGGTTCGCCGTATCTCGACACCCGGCTGCACGGAATGCTGCGCCGCGCGCCCGTACCGGACTCGCTGCCCGCCTCGTACGACACCGCCGCCGAGCGGGTCGCCGCGGGCTGGGCCGGGCCGGGGGCCGAGGCACCGCTGCGGGTCGAGCTGGTCGGCGGCGATCTGCGCACCCGCGCGGACATCGCCGCGGCCGCCGCCCGCCGCAGCGGGTTGGCCCTGTACACGATGACCGCCGAGGACGTGCCGACCGACGCCGCCGAACGGGACAAGCTCGCCCGGCTGTGGCAGCGCGAGGCGATCCTGCTGCCCGCCGCGCTGCTGCTGGAGGTCGGCGACCTGGAACGCGACCAGGCGGCGGCCACCGACGCGTTCGTCACGGGCGCCGCCGTACCGCTGGTCGTCGCCGGCCAGGACCCGCGGCAGACCGGGCAGGCGCGCGGTCAGCGGGTCACCGTGCCGGCGCTGGACGACGAGGAGCAGCTCGGGCTGTGGGCCGACGCCTTCGCGTCCGTACCGGAGGTCGAGGAGGAGGACCTGCGCGGACTGGTGGCGCAGTTCCAGCTGCCGCCGCACGTCGTGCGGTCCGCCGCCGCGGCCGTGTGCCGCGACCTGCCCGCCGAAGAGGAGCTGCACGCCACCGAGCTGGCGTGGCGCGCCGGGCTCACCGAGGCCCGGATGGGCATGGACGAGCTGGGCCGCCGGATCGAGCCGCAGGCCGGCTGGAGCGATCTGGTGCTGCACGAGCGGCAGTTGCGCATCCTGCGGGAGATCGTCGCGCACGTACGGCAGCGCGGCACCGTGCACCAGGAGTGGGGCTTCGCGCAGACGCTGCGCCGCGGGCTCGGCGTGACGGCGCTGTTCGCGGGCGGCTCGGGCACCGGGAAGACCCTCGCCGCCGAGGTGATGGCCAACGAGCTGAACCTCGACCTGTTCGTCATCGACCTCTCCCAGGTCGTGTCGAAGTACATCGGCGAGACCGAGAAGAACCTGCGCAAGGTGTTCGACGCCGCCGAACGGGGCGGCGCGCTGCTGCTGTTCGACGAGGCCGACGCGCTGTTCGGCAAGCGCAGCGAGGTCAAGGACAGCCACGACCGGTACGCCAACCTGGAGGTCAGCTATCTGCTGATGCGGATGGAGGCGTACCGCGGGCTGGCGATCCTCACCACCAACATGAAGAAGGCCCTGGACACGGCCTTCATGCGGCGCATCCGGTTCGTCGTCGACTTCCCCTTCCCCGCCGAGAACGAGCGCGCCGAGATCTGGCGCCGGGTGCTGCCGCCGCAGGCCCCGGTGAAGGGCATCGACCCCGAGAAGCTGGCGCAGCTGACGGTGTCGGGCGGTTCGATCCGCAACATCGCGCTGTCGGGCGCGTTCCTCGCGGCCGACGAGGGCGACCGGCTCCAGATGCGGCACATGCTGGCGGCGGCGCGCACCGAATACCTGAAGCTGGAACGCTCCTTGACGCCCTCGGAGGTCCACGGATGGGTCTGAACGAGGTACGTGACGACAGCGCACGGCGGGTCGTGCGGCCCGCCCGGGCACAGCAGGCACCTCGGGAGGCCCAGCCGCCCCCGGGGCCGCGGGCGCCGCGGGTCTTCCGCATCGACATCGGCGAACTGGTCCTGGACGGCTTCGGCCCGCGCGTCGACCCGGACCGGGTCCGGGCCGCGTTCCAGGCGGAGCTGACCCGGCTCGTACGGGAACGGGGCGTACCGCTCGCGGCGAACGGCGAGGGGCACGTCATGGAGGCGCTCACCGGCCTGCCCGCGCTGCCCGCCACCACCTCGCCCGGGCGGCTGGGCGAGGCGCTGGCGCGCGCGGTGCACGCCGGACTCTCGGGCCGCGGCGAACCGGGGCCGGAGTCCGCCGGCGCCGGGCGTACGGGACGGGGGCGCCGATGAGTGCGCAGTCCGCGTCGCAGGAATCGCGCGCGGCGCAGGACGCCAAGCGGCGCAAGCGCAAGGAGCGTTCGGCGAAGAACCGCGCGCCCGAACCGAAGGACATCGTCAGCGGCGCCGGCCAGCCGCTGGACCTGAGCGTGCGCCGGGAGCTGGAGGAACAGCTCGGCCACGACTTCAGCCGGGTCCGGCTGCACACCGACCGGGACGCGGGCGCGCTGACCGACATGCTGGGCGCGGACGCCGTCGCGGTCGGCCAGGACATCTTCTTCCGCGAGGGCACGTACCGGCCGGGAACGGCGGACGGGCAGCGGCTGCTGGCGCACGAGCTGCTGCACACGGTGCAGAACCCGGACGGCCTCGGCGCGCTGCGCGCGGGCCGCGACGTGGGAGCGGTGAGCCTGCCGCAGCAGGCGGTGGAGCGCGAGGCGGAGTCGGCGGCGCAGGAGTCCGTACGGAACGCGATGCTCGGCTCCGTACGCGAGGACGAGCCGGCGGCCGAGGTCGAGGCGGGACAGCCGACCCCGGGCTGGCTGCGCTACGCGACGGTGGACGCGGACCGGCGGCGGGCGGAACTGCTGGACCCGGCGACGCTGGTGGACCGGCTGGCGAACGGGGTGCTCCGGTCGCTGCGCGGCGACCCGGCGGACCTGTCCGGCCGGGTCCGGATGCAGCTGGCGCGGATGGCTCCCGACCTCCAGGAATCGGTGCTGGACCGGCTTGAAGTTCGTTTGCTGACACCGGAGTTCAACGGGCTGCTCGAACTCGTCGGGGAGACCGAGGAGCACCCGCCCGAGCTGGGCCCGGCCCTTGCGCCGGAACCGGTCCCCGACACCGTCGAACAGCTCCAGGACGAGTGGGCGGCGCAGGAGCGGGCCGCCGCGGGCGAGCACCGCTCCGACGAGCGGAAGGCCGAGGACACCCGCGAGGAGAAGCGCGCCGCCGGCGCCGAGGGCGGCCGCCAGGACCGGGAGCGCGAGCAGGACCGGGAGTCGCAGGACGCGGCCGCCGAGAAGAAGGAGACGGCGGAGCGCACGGCGCAGGAGGACGAGCGCGCCAAGGAGCAGGAGCAGAGCGAGCAGGAGCAGCAGCAGGCCGAGGAGAAGCAGGCCGAGGAGCGGCAGGAGGCGGAACAGGCCGACCAGGAGAAGGCCGAGGACCGCGAGCAGGACACGGAGCAGGCCAAGAAGGAGCGCAAGGAGCAGCGGGAGCGGGAGGAGCAGGACCCCGAGCAGGCCAACGCGCCCGGCGGCGAGAAGCGGAAGCGCAACGACGACGCGAAGAAGCGGGTCGCGGGATCCAAGCAGGAAGAGGTCGACCCGAAGGCGAAGGGCCAGCCCGGCCCCGTACGCCCGGAGAAGGTTGACGAGCGGGCCGAGCAGCGGGACAGCGCGCTGTCCGAGCACGGCCTGCACGAGAAGGACGAGGACGAGGGCGACCCGCGCGAGGAGGAGCAGCCGCTCGGCCTGGAGGCGGGTGCCGACCGGGAGATCGGCGGCGAGCAGGGCGAGGCAGGGAAGGGCGGCGCGGGCGCGGGCGAGCCGGAGCTGACGCCCGACGACTATCTGCCGGAGACGGACCTCGACCTGTCGGGCGTACCGACGGCCGACAACCCCGACGCCCCGGTGCCGACGTTCCCCGCTCCCCCGCCCACCAAGGCCGAGAAGGTCCAGGAGCAGCGGGAGAACGACGCCGAGGAGGAAGAGGACGAGGACGCCCCGGAGTCCGAACTCAGGCCTCCCGGTGCCGAGATCGGGCCCGTCGAGGGTGAGGCACCGCCGCCGGCCGACAGCCCGGCGGCGGCGGCCGGCGACCGTACGGAGAAGGACCTCCAGCCGGAGAAGCCGGTCGACCAGGAGGTCGGCCCGGACCCGGAGACCGAGGAGAAGCAGGAGCCCGAACCGGAGGCCGAGAAGCCGGATCCGGAGCAGCAGCAGGACCAGGAGACCGCCAGGACCGCGGCGGAACGGCAGGACGAGGACGAGAAGGACACCGAGGCCGACGGCCAGGAGGAGCCGGACGCCAAGGACGCCGGGGAACAGCAGCAGGAACGCAAGGAACAGGACGAGCGGGAGGAGAAGCAGGAGGCCGCGAAGGGGCAGCCGGAGGGCGCGGCCGCCGACAAGCCCACATCCGCACCGTCCGGCGGCGACTCCGCCTCCTCCCGGAGCCCCGAGCCGACCGCGGCGCCTCCCGCGGGCGCCCATACGGAGAAGACGGCCGCCGAGGACCGGAACCCCTCCCCCGCCGCGCGCCGGGTCGCGGACTCCACCAAGTCGGAGAACGAGGCATCCGGGCCGAAGAGTCAGATCCCCAAGGAAACCGGCCCGGGGGCCGCCCCGAGCGGCAACGTGGGCGGCAGCGAACCCTCCGGGCCGTCCCCCGCGGCGGGGCCGGGTGGCGCGCCCTCGGTCGCGCACGCCTCCGTCAGCCCGGCCGGTGAACAGGCCGAGGCACCGGGCAAGATGGGCGCACCGGCACCCGAGGGCGCCAAGGCCAAGCCCGAGGCCTCGCTGGAGAAGGACGGCGGCGGCTGTGCGCCTCCGGAGCCCGCGCCCGAGAAGGAAGAGGGCAAGGGCGGTTGCGGCGGGGGCGGCGGTGCCGCGGCCAAGGAGGAGAAGCAGAAGGAGCCGCCGGACGTCTCGTCGCAGGACCCGAAGGCCGCGCTGAGCACCGTCAGTTCGCTGCCGCCGGACCAGGCGCAGAAGGCGCTGCCGGGCGTGGACGCGGCGGGCGAGAAGAAGGCGAACGACGAACGGAAGCGGCTCGCGGCGAACCCCCCGAAGCGGGAGCGGCCCTCGGGTGCCCCGCAGACGCAGTCGGCCAGGCCGAAGTCCGCACCGCCCGCCGCCCGCGTGACCGGGAAGCTGGAGAAGGTCGGCACGGAGGACGAGGGCGAGAAGCAGAAGGCCAAGGGCGGTGAGAAGGCCCAGGGCAAGAAGCCGACCGAGGGCGTACCGCCGCCGCAGATCAACCCCGGCAAGGACGGCAAGATCAGCGCGGGCGACGCCGGCAGCATCGAGGCCGCCGCCGACCAAGTCCCTACGACGGACCCGGAGCTGCGCAACAAGACGGTCGGCCCCGCCCCCAAGATCAAGCTGACGGGCAAGAGCGACCCCAAGCGCACCGACAAGCAGGCCGAGAAGCTCAAGGAGAAGCAGGGGAAGATCCACGGCACGGGCCGGGAGGACGCGGCCAAGCCGATGGGCGAGGACAAAATCTTCCCCAACGCCCCCAAGGAGGAGCTGCGCGGCGACGTACGCGGCGGCGGCAAGGGCAAGGGCGGCAGGCAGCCGGCGGGCCCCGAGGCCAAGTCGCATGTCGGTGTCGTCGCCAAACAGGAACGGGGCGGCGAGATCCGCGGCGCGTCCGGCGAGGCCCAGGGGCAGCTGGTCGCCAAGGAGAAGGAACACCAGCAGGGCGAGCAGCAGGAGAAGCGGCAGAAACAGGCGGAAATGGACCGCGAGGTCCAGCAGAACGCCGAGAAGCAGACCGCCGAACGGGGCAAGGCCGCCGAACAGACCAATGCGGAGCGCACGAAGTGGCGCGACGAGCAGGACAAAGAGATCGAGGACGCGGACAAGAAGTCCGAGAAGGAACACGGCGAGCAGAACAAGAAGATCACGAAGGGTCGCGACGACAAGGACAAGGAAGTCAGCGACCGCAAGGATGCCGACAACAAGGACATCGACGACAAGGCCACCAAGGCCGAGAAGGACGCCGAGAAGAAGAAGGAGGAGAAGAAGGAGGAGTCGGACAGCCTCTTCGGCAAGCTGATCGACGCGATCGGCGACTTCTTCTCCGCTCTGCTGGACGCCGTCACCGCGATCTTCGACGCCGCCCGCGAGGCGATCAACAGCGTCATCGACAAGTTCAAGGAGTTCGCCAACGCGGCGATCGACTTCGTACGCGACCTGGCCATCGCGGCGATCAACGTCCTGGCCGACGCGCTGATCGCGGTCTGCGACGTCCTGCTGGCGGCGTTCCCCGAGTTGCGCGACAAGTTCCGCAAGGCGATCGAGGGCCTTCGGGACGCGGCGATCGACGCGGTCAACACGCTGGCGGACGGCCTGAAGAAGGCCGTCAACGCGCTGCTGGACGCGCTGGCGGCGGGTCTGAACGCCCTGTTGGACGTCCTGGAAGCCGGCATCAAGTTCGCCATCAAGCTCTACCGCGACGCGATCATCGGCGCGCTGAAGTTCGCCGAGGCGGCGATCGAGGCGCTCGGCAAGTTCGCGGCGCTGGTCGCGGACATCGCTCCGGACGTGGGCGGCTGGCTGAGCAAGGCGGGCAGCTCGGCGAAGGCCGGCATCACGGACCATCTGTGGGGCGCCATCAAGACGGGCGTCAAGCAGTGGTTCGACACCAAGGTGGAGGGCATCCTCGGCCTCGGCAAGGCCGTGATCAACGTCCTGGTGAAGGGCTGCGTCTCGATCAAGCAGATCGGGAAGATGGCCTGGGACGCGATCATCGCGTCACTGCCCATGATGATCGCGTCGATCGTGATCGAGAAGGTCGTCTCGATGCTGGTCCCGGCGGCGGGCGCCATCCTGACGGTCGTCCAGGGCCTGATGGCCGCCTGGCAGAGCCTGAGTTCGATCCTGACGGCGTTCAGCAAGTTCTGGGCGTACCTCAAGGCCGTCAAGGCCGGCCCGGCGGCGTGCCTGTTCGCGGAGGCGGTGGCGGCGGGGATCGTCGCGCTGCTGGACTTCATCGCCAACTTCCTGATGATCCGGCTGTCCGGCGCCACGAAGGGCGTGGGCAAGCGGCTCAAGACGATGGCCCAGAAGATCATGAAGGGCCTGAAGAAGACGGGCAAGGGCGCGAAGAAGGCCGCGGGCAACGCGGTCAACAAGGCCCGGGGCGCGGCACGCAAGGCCCAGGAGGCCCTGAAGAAGCCGGCGAAGCCCGCCAAGCCGAAGGGACCGCGGGTCCCGAAGAACCGCTCGGAGACCTCGGACCGCGGCCCGGGTGGAAACCGCAACCAGGGCAAGGACGCGGTGAACGACCGGCCGACGAGCAAGGCCCCGGACAAGGACCGGCAACGCCGCAAGGACGAGGACGAGGCGAAACAGAACCAGCAGAAGCAGGACTCGACACCGAGCAAGGACCCCGACCGGAAGCCGGATTCGAAATCCGACAGTAAGCCGGACGCCAAGAAGGACAAAGCCCCCGAGGCCAAGAAGAAGAAAAAGGAGACCGAGGCCCCGAGGCGGACAAAGCCGCGCAAGCCGAAGTCTCCCCTGGGCAAGGCCCTGAAGAAGATCAAGGGCAAGGTCAAGTCCGCCTTGAAGAAGGTCCGGAACGCCGGCAAGGCCTTGGGTAAGAAACTCAAGAAGAGCAAGGTCGGGAAGGCACTCAAGAACAGCGCCAAGAAGATTCGCAACTTCTTCAAGAAGAAGCGCGACAAGATGCGCGACGACAAGAAGAAGCGCACAGCAACGATGAGGACCAGAAACCGAAAGAACAGGAACAAGGAAAAGGAAAAAGAGACGAAACAACAGCGTCTCACAAAGGCCGTTTCCAGGATTCAACCCCTCTTGAGGCAACTCCTGAAACCTGGAGTGCCGACCCGGATTCATGACGCCACACTCGCCGCCATGCGCCGGTTCTACCGGCTCACCTCCCTCGAGAAGAGGGGGTACCCCGACTTCTCGGTGTGGGCCACGCTCAATCCGCCCAAGAAGGCCATCGAGGGGACGACCGACCCGAAGGAACGGGAGGACCGTCTCAAGAAGGCCGGCCTGCCCGACCCCGTCATCCCTGGACGCGCGGACGACCCCAACATTGACTACACAAAATTCAGCAAAGCAGGCTCGACCATCCCGAACAAGAAGGTCGAAGCGAAATTCCTCAGTTCGGTGGTCAAGGGAACCGGCCAGGACCCCAAGGCGACATCGAACGACCTTCAGCCCATGGGGTGGCAGTTCGTAACCAATAACGGATACAACGCGAACACAGCGTGGGTTCGCATGCACCTTCTCCCGGGCGGCTCTGCCGTATCACTGGGAGGGCTCGCCGGCGGAAATAACCTTGTCCCTGCACGCAAGGGGCACAACGATGACTTCCACAAGGGCATTGAAAGCAGCGCATACAACGCGATTCCAGGCGATCGAGAAATGATCTGGTACGACGTCGACGTGACATTCGGACACCCGGGATACCCCGGATTCCCCGCCTCCATCACTGTGTCGTACGGCGGCTACGACAAGGTGAGCCGAGATCGCGACGGCCGCTCCCCGAGCGACTGGAAGAGAAGGGGGAGGGATCTCAGGCAGACCGAGCCAAAAATTGATCCCCCCTCTCCCGGCGAAAAGACGAACCTGCGGATCAACAGGGCGGGAGCGAAGACCCTTCGGGACCGCCTCGAGGAAATTACCTGGCATGAGGCCCGATTTGTTGCGGGCACCTACGAAGGGGCGAAGAAGGACAACGTAACGAAACCGGCATTCACCAGCCCAGAAGACGTCAGGGACTACTTGGAAGCACAGCAAAAAGCGAACAGGTCCCCTAAGAAGGAAACGATCGACAAGATCATGGCGAGGATCGAGGCAAAGATGGACATCATCGACTGGTCTCTGGAACAGGGCACGCTGGAGAGCTGAGAGGAGACTCGACCATGAAGAAGTCGTTCGAGGATCGCTGTCGTCAGGCGATCCGAGAAATCAGGGACAGCGATCATGTCAAACTGTCCTACGAAAACATTGAACCAGCCGAACATGGTGACGAAAGCACGGAGACAGCGCTCCAGCGCGTTGCGGAAACCGTAGGAATGCAGCTGCCGGACTCCTTCAGGAGGAATTATTTCGCCCCAAAAAGGATGCACGCTCAATGGCGGAGCGTGCAAGAGACCGAACTCGTAGGAGAATTTTGCCTGTACCACCTCCATGAGGCGTTCTCGCAGCCCGATCTCGTGCCCGAGGACACGACGCTGGCGATGACGGATCAGGAGATCATGGCGGATCTCAGTGCCGTTGACTCCGCTCATCGTACCGGCGCCGGAGAAGTTACCGGGATCCGCATCACTGATGAGGGGCTATTCGAGGTCTGGTTCTATGACATGACCCAGCGCCGCCTGGAGCGCATGGACCTCGACTATGCCGAATACCTGGACTCCGTTCTCATTACCAAGGGTACCTCCGGCTGGCAGTACCTTTTTATTGATGGTGACCTCACCTCGGTCTCCATGGAATCCACAGTACGGCGCCTCAAGGCGATGCTTTCCAGCTTCCCCGACCTGTTCCCCGATTATGACTACGCGCCGCTGCGCGCTCGCCTGGAGGCCCGCCTGTGACCCGCTACGCAGACATCCCCAAGCCCATCCGCTCCGGCATCGTCATCGTCGACCCCGAGCGCGGCACCCCGCAGCGCATCATCGTGCTGCAGTTCAACCCCGACACCCTCGAGCGTTCACTCGCGCCACAGGCAGCGGGGACCGGTGATGCCGGTGGCGGAGGGAGTGGGCAGGGGGACCGGAACGAGGCGTTGCGGCTCAAGGGGCCTGCCGAGGAGACCTGGAAGTTCACCGCCGAGATCGACGCCACCGACCAGCTGGAGGTGCCGGCCCCGGACGGCATCCACCCGCAGCTCGCGACGCTGGAGATGCTGGTGCAGCCCACCACCGCCCAGCTCCGCGAGGCGAGCCGGCTCAGCAAGAAGGGCACCATCGAGATCTCCCCGATCGAGATGCCGCTGACCCTGTTCACCTGGGGCAGCAAGCGCGTCATGCCCGTACGGCTGACCGAGCTGTCCGTCAACGAGTCCGCGTTCGACGTGAACCTCAATCCGATACGGGCCTCGCTCTCCATCGGTCTGAAGGTGCTCACCGTCAGCGATCTGCCCGCCGGGCACCGCGGCGCGGAGCTGTATCTGGCGCATCTGGCGCAGAAGGAGCGGCTGGCCGGCCGCGCGCCCGCGGGGCGGCTCGGGTCGCTGGGGCTGACCGGCGCCGACATCGGCATGGGGAGGGTGTGAGAGCAGCATGATCGAGCCTTACGAGAGTGCCCTGGACGCGGTGCCCGGTTCGCATCCGTATCCGCGGTCGAGCCGGTACCACGACGCCGAGATCGCGGTGCACCGCGCCGCCGACGGCACCGAGGTCCGGTACACCAGGCGGCGCCTGCTGCCGCCGCTCGGTGACGACCCGGACGACACGGCGCCGCACACGGTCAACAGCGGTGAGCGCCCCGGCCATCTCGCGCAGCGCTACTTCGGCGACCCCGCCCAGTGGTGGCGTATCGCCGACGCCAATCCCGTCCTCGACCCGCGCGAGCTGACCGCCGAGCCGGGCACGGAGATCGAGATCCCGGTGCCCGGCGGCTTCGGCACGGGCGGCCCGGGCGGCCGTGCGGGAGGCGCCGGCCGTGTCTGACGAACCCATCGGCAGCGGGCCGATCCACCTCACCCTGCACATGGGCCCCCGGCTGACCCGCCCGGTCCCGGAGGCGGTCGGCGAGGCACTGCTGTCCGCGCAGATCACCAGCACGGCGGGGGAACGCAGCGGTTTCCAGATGGCGTTCGACCTGACGAAGAAGGGCGCCATCATCGAACGGCTGCTGCCGGAGGGGTTCTTCGACCCGAAGACGCGGGTCGTCATCACGGCCACCGTCAAGGGCACCCCGATCGTGCTGCTCGACGGCCTGATCGTGCGCCAGGAGGTCGGTGCCAGCAACCAGCCGGGACAGACCACGCTCACCGTCACCGGTGAGGACCTGACGCTGCTGATGGACCTGGAGGAGCGGACCGACCGCTACCCGAACCTCTCCCCCGCCCAGCGGGTCGAGCGCATCCTCGCCAAGTACACCGACTACGGCATCGATCCGCGCATCATCCGCGAGCAGATCCCGCAGCCGCCCCGCGAGCAGCTCCGCGTCGAGTACCAGACGGGCACCGATCTGAGTTACGTCAACGAGCTGGCGAACGCCAACGGCTACACCTTCTATCTCGACCCCGGCCCCACCCCGGGCCGCTCCACCGCCTACTGGGGCCCGCAGCAGCGCATCGGGCAGCGGCAGCACGCGCTGAACGTCAACATGGACGTCAACTCCACGGTCGACCAGCTGACGTTCGCGTACGACGGCACGGCCCGGGAGGAACCGCAGGCCCGGGTGCAGCCGGAGGCGGGTTCCCGCGACTGGACGCTGCTCCCGCAGCAGGACATCAGCCCGCTCCGCCCGCCGCTGGGCCGGCGCGCGACGCCCGCGCTGAAGCGGCGGAGGCTGAGCGGCACCGCGAAGCTCGACAGCGAGACGGCCCGCGCGGCCGCCCTGGCGCGCGCCGCGACGTCCGCCGACGCGATCTCCGGATCCGGCCAGCTGGACGTCAACCGGCACGGCTACATCCTGCGCCCCCGCGAACTCGTCGGCGTGCGCGGCGCCGGGGTGACGTACGACGGCGACTACTACGTCACGAGCGTCACCCACAACCTGTGGCCCGGCCGCTACCAGCAGAACTTCACGATCTCCCGCGAGGGCCTGATCGCGATGAGCGACACCGTCCGCCCCTGACACCGACCCGACCGCCCCCGACACCTACTCGCCCGCCCCTGACACCCACCAGCCCGACCCTGAGACCCACCGACCGTTCCGACCAGGAGCAGCCCGCATGGCGCCAGCACCGAACAACCGCTTCCTCGGCAAGTTCCGCGGCCGGGTGGCGGACAACAACGACCCGCTGCGGATCGGCCGGATCACGGCCGTCGTCCCGGACGTGCTCGGTGACGAGGCCTCGACCTGGGCGATGCCCTGCTTCCCGTTCACGGGTGAGCAGGCCGGCCAGTACGTCATGCCGACCATCGGCTCCGGTGTCTGGATCGAGTTCGAGCAGGGCGACCCGAGCTTCCCCGTCTGGACGGGCTGCTGGTTCGGCGAGCAGAGCGAGATGCCGGTGGACGCCCAGGCCGGCGCGCAGGCGAACGCGCAGCCGGTCGTGATCGAGACCCAGGGGCACCACAAGATCGTGCTCTCCGACGACCCGGAGGCGGGGATCCTGCTCCAGGCCCCGTCACCGGACGGCACCGGCACCGGCCCGTTCGTCCGGATCAACCGGTCGGGAGTCCACTTCAGCAACGGTCAGGGCGCCTCGGTCTCCGTGGCGGGCGACCGCGTCGACGTCAACGAGGGCCGGCTGATCGTGCCCAAGAAGCGCTAGCGAGAACGGGGAGAAGTCTTGTCCGGGAATGTGATCCACGGCGGCACCCAGATCGGCTGCCCGCACGGCGGCCGGGTGGACGCGGCGGCGTCCGCGGGATCGGCCGCGTCCGGGGTACGGCTCGACGGGACGCCGGTGGCGACCGCCGCGCACGCCCACGCCGTGACCGGCTGCCGGCACACGGTCGACCGCGTGCCCGTGCCGTGCACCAGCGTGCGCTGGACACCGGCGGGCGACGGCGTGCTGGTCGACGGCTCGCCGGTGCTGCTGGACGTCACGGCGGCCCAGTGCTTCAACGCCGCGCTGGTGCCCCAGGGCGCCCCGCGGATCGTATCGGCGCCACAGGGGGTGGTCTGCGGATGAGGGCGAAGGCAGAGCGCAGGGACATCGCGTTCCCGTTCCGGGTCGACCGGCGGGGGCGCACCGCGCACGCGGCGTACGACGACCATGTGCGGGATCTGATCGAGCAGTTGCTGTTCACCAGCCCGGGCGAGCGGGTGATGCGTCCGGACTTCGGCTGCGGGCTGCTCGACCTGGTGTTCACCCCGAACAGCCCGGAGCTGGCGTCCGCGCTGGAGCTGTCGGTGCAGGCCTCGCTGCAGCGCTGGCTGGGCGAGTTGATCGAGGTGGAGACGCTGGACGTGGTCAGCGAGGAGAACGTGGTGCGGGTGCACCTGAGTTACGTGGTGCGCTCCACCGCGTCCCGGCGCGACGAGGTGTTCGAGGGGAGGGGCGCCGCATGAGCGGGGTCGGCAGCGACGTGGCGTGCCGCGGCGACGGCAGGCGCGGCAAGGTCAGAAAGGCACGGCTGGGCGGGGTGGACGCCGTCGAGGTGAGTGATGACGGGCGCACGCTCACCGTCACCTTCCTCGGCAAGGCACCACACGGGCTGTGCCCGGAGAACATCCGCATCGACGGCGGCCGCCGGGTCACCGGCATCGAGGCGCTGGAGGTGGAGGTCGAGCGGGAGGAGGACCCGGAGCTCGACGACAAGCTGTACGTGACGGTCGACCGGAGGGGCGACACCAGCCGCTACCGGCTGTCGGTGGTGGAGAGCGACCCGTACGGGCGTCCGGGCACCGAGCCGTATCGCGGGTTCGACCAGCGCTATCACTCGGCGGACTTCCTCTTCCTCCCCGACTGCCCCTCGCCGTTCGACTGCGGCGACACGGACGGCGGGGCGGACGACTGCCCGGACACCTTCAAGGCCGCCCCCGTCATCGACTACACCGCCCGCGACTACGAGACCCTGCGCCGCCTGGTGCTCGACCGGCTCGCGCTGACGACGCCCGAGTGGCGCGAGCGCAACGCCGCCGACCTGGGCACCACGCTGGTCGAGCTGCTGGCGTACACCGCCGACCAGATCAGCTACCAGCAGGACGCGGTCGCCACCGAGGCCTATCTCGACACGGCCCGCCGCCGGGTGTCCGTACGCCGCCATGTGCGGCTCATCGACTACTCCATGCACGACGGCTGCTCGGCCCGCGCCTTCGTCACGCTGGACGTGGACCGGCCGCTGACGCTGCACACCGGCGAGTACCGGTTCGCCGCCGTCGACGTACGGAAATACGGGCCGAAGGACCGGCCCGGGGTCGGCACCGTCATCGACAACGGTGATCTGGAGGTGCTGGAGGAGCGCGGCTCGGTCGAGGTGTTCGAGCCGGTCGCCGACCGGCCGCTGCGGCTGCTGCCCGCGCACAACACGATCCGCTTCTGGACCTGGGGCGAGGAGCAGTGCGCACTGCCGCGCGGCGCCACGTCCGCGACGCTGCGGGACGCGTGGGCCGACGAGAAGTGCGAGCGGCGCGAACTGGAGCTGCACCCGGGCGACCTGCTGGTGTTCGAAGAGGTGCTGGGCGCCCGGTCGGGCACGCCCGGTGACGCGGACCCGGCCCGGCGGCAGGCGGTGCGCCTCACCTCCGTCACCCCGGCCGTCGACCGGCTGTGCGACCAGCCAGTGCTGGAGGTGACCTGGGCACGCGAGGACGCCCTGGCGTTCCCGCTGTACCTGTCGGTGCTCGGCGGACCCGGGTGCGAGCCGGTGGCGGACGTGAGCGTGGCGCGCGGCAACACGGCGCTCGTCGACCACGGACGCTCGCTGAGCTTCTGCGGCGGGCTGCCCGAGCGGGTCACCGTGCCGCCCGTACCGGCCGTGCTCGCGCCCTGCGGGCCCGCGGACTTCGGCTGCGGCGACCGGGAGGGCGGCAACGCCACCGCGAAGCTCGTCAACGACCGGCTGGAGCAGACCCGCTGCGGGCGGCTGCTGACGGCCGAGCACATCCGCGAGCTGTTCCGGGTCGTCGGCGAGGAGGCGACGGTACGGGCCGGGCTGGCGCTGGAGCTGGCCGGGCAGCGGCAGGAAAGGGTGGTGCCCGGCACCGCGTACGCGCAGGCCGAGGCGTTGCAGACGCTCCTCGCGCAGTCGGTGTACCCGGGCATCCGGCCGCGTTTCCGGCCGGTGCTGCACCGCTCCCCGGTGGCCCAGACCGTTCCCTTCCCCGAGTCGCGCCACATCGCGGCCGGGCAGGCCGGGCGGCTGGCGGACATCCCGGAGCGGGTGCGGGAGCGGCTGGTGGAGCTGTGGCGCAGCGCCCGCGACTGCGACGGGCTCACCGACGCCGAGGTGCAGGAGCTGACCGTGCTGTTCGGGCTGCGGGTGCTGGAGCGGCTGGAGCTGCGCCGGCATCCGGTGCGTGCCCTGCGCGAGCTGCTGCACCGGCAGGACGAGCTGCTGCACGCCAAGCGCCGGCGGCTGGAGGTGCTGACGGCCCGTTCCCGGGCGGGCACGGTCCTCGACGGGCGGATCGCCTGGGAGATCGCGCACAGCTGGGGCCCGGCGTACGCGGCCGGGCTGCACCCGGACGAGCCGGTGCTGTGGGGCCCGGCGTCGGCGGTCGTACCGGATCCGCGGAAGGCGCTCCCGGCCGTGACGCTGACGGACGCGGACGGCGGCGGGCAGTGGGAGCCGCGCCGGGACCTGCTGGACAGCGGGGGCCGGGACCGGCACTTCACGGGCGAGCTGGAGGACGACGGGCGCCTCGCGCTGCGCTTCGGCGACGGCCGGCACGGCGCCCGGCCGGAGCCCGGTTCCGCGCTGGAGATCCGCTACCGGCTGGGCGGCGGCACGGCGGGCAACGTCGGCGCCGGGGCCATCAACCATCTGGTGCTGTGCCGGGACGAGACGGCCGTGGACAGCGCCGAGCCGATGCCGGTGGCCGGGGTGCGCAACCCGCTTCCCGCGGTCGGCGGCACCGAGCCGGAGCCCGTCGAACAGGTGCGCAGGCTCGCGCCGCTGGACCTCAGGCGGGTCCGGCTGCGGGCCGTCACCGCCGACGACTACGCCGAGCTGGCGTCCGGGCTGCCGGGCGTGCAGCGGGCGGCGGCCGAGATCCGCTGGACCGGCAGCGTGCAGGAGGCGCATGTCGCGGTCGACGCGGACTGCTCCGGCGACCCCTCGCCCGCGCTGCTCGACTCCGTCGCGCAGGGGCTCGACGGCTACCGCCGCATCGGCCACGACCTGGTGGTGATGCCCGCGCGGCACGTACCGCTCGACATCGCGCTGGAGGTGTGCGCCGAACCGGGCCACCAGCACGGCCAGATCCTGGCCGAGCTGTACCGGGTCTTCGGCAGGCGGAGGCTGCCCGGCGGGCGGCTCGGCTTCTTCCACCCGGACGCGCTGACCTTCGGCACCCCGGTGCGGCTGAGCCGCCTGGTGGCGGCCGCGGCCGCCGTGCGGGGCGTGCGGAGCGTGAGCGTGACCCGGCTGCGACGGATGTTCGACGACGACCCCGACGACCGAACGGCACTGGAGGACGGCGTGCTGCGCATCGGCCCGCTGGAGATCGCCCGGTGCGACAACGACCCGGAGCGGCCGGACAACGGCCGGCTCTCGCTGCACCTCGGAGGCGGACAGTGACCGACGGGATCAACGGAGGCGGCTGCTCCTGCGGGTGCGCCGGCGGACCCGGCGGTGAGCGCCGCGGGGACGGCATCCACGACGAACGGCGCGGCGCGGCGGCCCTGTACAACCCGCCGGGCCGCACCGCGCTGGACTACCGGGTGGGCGAGTACGGCTCGTTCCTGGCGGCCATGCTGGACCGGCTGGCCTCACCCGCGTACCCGGCGCTGCGCGACCTGACCGTGCGCACCCCCGACGACCCGGCGCTCGGCCTGATCGACGCCTGGGCCGTCCTCGGCGACCTGCTGACCTTCCACTCCGAGCGGATCGCCGACGAGGGCTATCTGCGCACCGCGGACGACCACCGCTCGCTGGTGCTGCTCGGCCGGCTGGTCGGGCACCGGCCGCGGCCGGGGGTCGCCGCCGACACACACCTGGCGTACACCGTGGACCGCGACCCGCGCTCCCGTACGGATGTGCCCGTGCTGATCCCCCGCGGATCGCGCAGCCACAGTGTGCCGTCGGCGTCGGAGGAGGACGCGCAGACCTTTGAGACCGACGAGGACCTGGTCGCCCGCTGGTCGTGGAACCAGCTGGCGGTACGGCGCCGCCGCCCGGCGCTGCTGACGCCGGAGGATCTGCGCGAGCGGTCCGAACTCCATGTCGCGGGGACGGCCAACTCGCTCTCCCCCGGCAGCCGGCTGCTGTTCGTCTTCAGCGAGCGCCCGGGCGCCGAGGCCGCGGGCGCGCCGCTGACCCAGGTGCTGCCGGTGACCCGGGTGCGGATCGACCGCGACGACGACACCACGGCGCTCGGGCTGCCGTCGTCCCCGCCGCCGTCGCTGCGGGAGCTGGTCGGCGAACTCCAGGAGTGGATCACGCCCGGCCCGGACGCGCCGAACCCGCGGCCGGTGGCCAGCCGGCTGATCGAGGACTTCGACGAGCAGGTGCTGGCGCAGCTCCGGGCCGACCTGGAACGCCTGGACACCCCGGGGGCGTTCGCCCGGCGGCTCGACGACCCGGTGCAGCGGCTGTGGGAGGCGCAGGCGCTGGCCGCGCCGTACGAGGACGTCGGCGAGTGGTTCGAGCAGCTGAACGCCGTCTTCGTCGATCTCCAGGAGCGGGCCGCCGAACTGGAGCCGGAGCTGCCGCCGGAGGAGCCGGGCGGC
>NZ_WHPN01000226.1 GCF_009735685.1 Streptomyces lycii
CGGTGAACGCGGCCCGCACATGCCGGCGGCGCAGCAGCAGATCGGTGGGGCGGGCCTGGAGCGAGCAGGGGTCGAACTCGGCGGATTCCAGCAGCTGTTCGTCCCGGCTGCCCACGGGGACCGCGACGGCGTCGGCCCGTTCCAGCGCGGCGGCCGGTGCGGTGACACCCGCGGCCGCGAGCAGCCGCCGCACCTCCCGGTCGGGCAGCCGCTCCAGGCCGCGCAGCACATACGCGGCGCGGGCGGCGGCCGGGACTTCCGCCAGCGCCTCGTCCAGCGCCAGCTGGTCGGCGCCGCCCGAGCGGGGGAAGAGCCGCAGCCCCCACACCCGGGGCAGCAGCAGGGCGGCACCGGCGCGCCGGTACCAGCCGGCCGGGTTCCAGGGGCGGCGCGGCCGGGCGGCGGCCAGCGCCGCGCGGAGCACCATCAGCCGGACGTAGCCGTAACCGCCGTCGC
>NZ_WHPN01000227.1 GCF_009735685.1 Streptomyces lycii
CCCGTACCGCCCGTGTCCGTCGCGGACGCACCGCCCGCGCCTCCCCGGGAGGCGGCACCGGTGTTCCGCGCCGTCCCCCGGCCGTTCAGCGGCGCCGGTGCCGAGGCACCACCCGCCCCGGGGGAACCGGACTCCGCACCCGTCGGCAGCTCCGGCCGCTCCGGCGCGCCCGGAGCGCCGAACGGCGCGACCCGCACCGCGCGCTCCCGCACCGGCTTCGGCGGCACCGGCTGCTCGCGGCCCTCGACGAAGACCAGCGCGCCCTGATAGCAGACCGACAGCGCGTACGGCGTCTGGTGCAGCATGCCCCAGAGCTTCGAGGTCTCGTCGATGTCCATCTGCGTCGGCGTGAAGCGCACCCGCTGGATCGCCTCCGCCAGGTCGCTGCCCGCCAGATACGGCTTCTCGGCCGCTTCCGCGATCAGCTCCTTCGGCAGCACCGGGATCTCGTGCAGCGTGCGTACCACCGAGCCGATCAGCCGCTGCCCGACCAGCTCGATCTCGTCCCCGTAGGCGCTGATCAGATAGTGCAGGTCGAGCGGTGCGGCGGGCCGCTTGAGCAGCGTGCCGTCCGAGGCGCGGGTCGGCAGGTCGTGGTGGCGCATCGAGGCGTTCGGGGTGACCTGGTAGAGGAAGATCGTGACCGTCGGCTCGGGCGGCGGCTCGGCCGGCGGCTTGCGGGTCTCGACCGAGACCGCGATGTCGATCTCCGGCCGCAGGTTGTTGGCGACGAGCAGGGCCAGCGCCTGGGTGACCGTGGCGATCGCGAGTCCGTTGCTCATGGCGTCAGCTGTTCCTCTCGCCGCGGGACAGGTAGTCGGCCAGGCTCACCGCGGGCGCGGCCCGCCCGGACCGCTGGGAGCGGCCGGACGCGGCCCGTTCGGTGCCGGGCGCGCCCGCCGCGGCGACCTCCAGCCGGCCGATCTGTACGTGCACGGTGCGCTCGGCGGTGCGCG
>NZ_WHPN01000228.1 GCF_009735685.1 Streptomyces lycii
GAACGACTGGGAGTCCGTCTTCGGCGGCCCCGCCTGGACCCGTACGAAGAACCCCGACGGCACACCGGGGGAGTGGTATTTGCACCTCTTCGCCCCCGAGCAGCCCGACTTCAACTGGGAGCACCCGGCCGTCCACGACGAGTTCCGCTCCATCCTCCGCTTCTGGCTCGACATGGGCACCGACGGCTTCCGCATCGACGTCGCCCACGGGCTGGTCAAGGCCGACGGCCTGCCCGACACGGGCCACGGCGAACAGCTGAAGCTCCTCGGCAACCAGGTGCTGCCCTTCTTCGACCAGGACGGCGTCCACGAGATCTACCGCTCCTGGCGCAAGGTCCTCGACGAGTACGCGGGCGAGCGCATCGGCGTCGCCGAGGCCTGGACGCCCAGCGCCGACCGCACCGCCCTCTATCTGCGCCCCGACGAGCTGCACCAGGCGTTCAACTTCCACTATCTGGGCGCGGGCTGGGACGCCGCCGAACTCCGCACGGCCGTCGACGAGTCGCTCGACGCCATGCGCCCCGTCGGCGCGCCCACCACGTGGGTGCTGTCCAACCACGACGTGGTCCGGCACACCACCCGCTATGCCGACGGGGACCCCGAGCGGGGCCTGCGCCGGGCCCGCGCCGCCGCGCTGCTGATGCTCGCG
>NZ_WHPN01000229.1 GCF_009735685.1 Streptomyces lycii
CCCGCCGTCCGCAGCGCGGGCCGTCCGCCGTCCCGAGGCCGCGCCCCGCCCGCGGGAACGCGCCGCCCGGCCGCGTCTCAGGCCGCTCTCACCTTCTCCTCAGGCCCTCCTCAGCATGGCGCTCTAGCTTCGGGCCATGTTCCTCACCTACCTCCGGCGCGAGTTGCGCCGCCGCAGAAAAGCGGCACTGGTCGTGGCCTCCGGACTCGCCCTGGGTATCGCCCTCGTCATCGTCGTGACCTCCGTGTCCTCCGGGATGAGACAGGCTCAGACGCAGGTCCTGGAGTCGCTCTACGGCCTGGGCACCGACATGACGGTCACCAAGGCCCGGGAGACCCCCGAAGACGGAGCGCCGGCCCGGCCGCGCTTCCGGTTCGACGCCGGGGAGGAAGGCGAGGAGCAGAGTTCCGACCAGCTGATGGTGCAGGGGTTCGACACCCTCTCCTCCGGCACCGTCGGCAAGGTCGCCGAACAGGACGGCGTGGCCCGGGCCGTGGGCGGCCTCAGCCTCCTCCATGTCACGGTGGACGGCGAATTCCGGCGCGGCAAGGCCGAAGTGGCGCCGCGTCAGGACGGCGACGCGCCCGGGCAGGGCGGCGGAGGCGGCCCGGCGGTCCGCGGCGGCGGCGCCGACTTCGACCTCAACTCCTTCACCGTCTACGGCACCGATGTCACCGAGCCCGCCCTCGGACCGCTGACCTCCTCCGCGATCACGGCGGGCCGCGGCTTCGAAACGGGCGAGACGAACGCGCGGAAGGCCGTCGTCGACAGCGCGTACGCCAAGAGCGAGGACCTGTCCGTCGGCGGCACCGTCGGGGTCAAGGGCGAGGACTTCGAGATCGTCGGCATCGCCACCGCCGACAGCGGCTCGGCGGCCGCCGACGTCTACATCCCGCTGCGGCAGGCCCAGACGCTCGCCGACGCCGAGGACAAGATCACCACCGTCTATGTCCGGACGGTCGACTCCCAGGCCATCGGTGCCGTGAAGGCCGCCGTGCAGGAGAACGTCCCCGGCACCACCGTCACCACCTCCGCCGATCTGGCGAAGACGGTCTCCGGCTCCCTGGGCACCGCCGCCGACCTCGCGTCGAGCGTCGGCAGCTGGCTCTCCGCCACCGTTCTGCTCGTCGCCTTCCTCGTCTCCGGACTGCTCACCTCCTCCGCCGTCGGCCGCCGCGTACGGGAGTTCGGCACGCTCAAGGCGCTGGGCTGGACCAGCGGCCGGGTCACCCGGCAGGTCGTCGGCGAGTCCCTGGTCGGCGGGCTGCTCGGCGGTGCGCTCGGCATCGGGCTCGGGCTCGCCGCCGCGTATCTGCTGACCACCTTCAGCCCCACGC
>NZ_WHPN01000230.1 GCF_009735685.1 Streptomyces lycii
CACCGGGCCGGAGCAGTCCGCGGACGAGGACCGGGACGAGGACCGGGACGAGGCCGGGGAGAGCCGCCGGGAAGGGAAGCGCCGTTCGAAGCGCAGGCGCAGGGGACACCCCGGCGACGACGACTCGGGCACGCTCACGCTGCGCGCACTGGACGTCTCCGAGGCCGCCGCCGACAGCGCGTCGGAGCCGTCCCGCCCGCACGGCCGGTGACCCGGCCCGGTCCGGCGCGGGACCCGGACGAGGGCCGCACACCTGACGGGCCCGCACCGGGCAGTCGTACAACCGACGGCAGCACAGCGGGCGGCAGCGCCGCCGGCGGGCCGGACCCTGACGGGCCTTCAGCCGACAGGCCGACACCCGGTGTCGCCCCCGGCAGCCCCGGCAGCCCCGGCGGCGCGGGTGGTTCCGCCGGCGCGGGTGGCTCCGGGGGCGGGCTGCGGACCAGGGTGGCCGTCGTGTGTTCCGTCGCCGACCAGGGCGTCTCCGCGCTCACGAACATCGCCGTGCTGGTCGTCGCAGCCCGGCTGTCCACCGCCGAGGGCTTCTCCGTCTTCTCGCTCGTCTACACGGTCTTCGCGGTACTCCTCGGCCTGTCCGTCTCCTACGTCGGCCAGGCGCTCGTCCTGGAGCGCGGCGAGGCGGACGCCGTACGGTCCGCCTGCCGGTCCGCCGTCGCCTTCACCGCCGCCGCCTCGGCCGCGGCCGGGGCCGTCATGGCCGGGACGCTCGCCCTCGTGCCCGGCGAGACCGCCGCCGGGCTCGCCGTACTGGGGCTGGTGCTGCCGGTGCTGCTCACCCAGGACGCCGTCCGCTACTGCTTCTCCACGCTCCGCCTCCCGCAGCACGCCCTCACCGCGGACCTGGTGCGGCTCGCCGCGGTGGTCCCCGCCCTGGCCGTGCAGCCGCAGGGCACCGGGCCGACCCGGCTGATCGCCGTGTGGGGACTGTCCGCGCTGCCCGCGCTCCTGGTGGGGGCCGCGCTGCTGCGGCCGAGGCTGCGCGGGGTGCGCGGCGATCCGCGGCGCCTGCTGCGCCGGGGCCATCTGGGGCGGCGCTTCGTGATCGAGTTCGCCGTCGGGAACGCCTCCAGCCAGCTCGCGATCGTCGGGCTCGGGCTCTTCGCCAACCAGCTGGCGGTGGGCGCGCTGCGCGGCGCGGTCACCCTGTTCGGGCCGCTGAACGTCCTCTTCAACGCGGCCACCTCGTTCGGGCCGCCGCTGCTCGGCCGGGTCCGGGGCACGCGGGGCAAGATCCGGGTCACCGCCGTCCTGGGCGGGCTGCTCGCCGCCGTCGCCGCCTGCTGGGCCGGAATCCTCCTCGCGCTGCCCGACCGGCTCGGCCGCGAACTCCTGGGCGAGACCTGGGCGGCGTCCTCGGCGCTCCTCCCGGCCACCGGCAGCCAGTACGCGGCGATGGCGCTGGGCACCTGCGCCCTGCTGACGCTGCGGGTGCTGCGGCCCCGTGCGACGCTGCCCCTCCAGGTCGTCTTCTCCCTGCTGTCGGTGGCCTTCCTGGTCGCCGGATATGCCCTCGGAGGCGTCCTCGGCGCGGCCTGGGGCCTGTGTCTGGGGTCGGCGCTGAAGGCGGCCGGGAGCTGGATCCGGATCGCCTACGTCCGGCGCGAGGGCACGCCGCGTCCCGCCGGCGGGCGCCGGGCGGCCGGCTCACCGGGCGCGTGAATCGCGTCACCTGTGCCCGCGGGGGTCCCCCGCGCCCGGCCGGCCGGAGCGGGCCGCCGACCTGCGAACCGGTTCAGGTCACCGGCAGGTGAACTCCGGTATGTCTATGCGACAAACTTCGGCAAAGGGCAGCGGCCGCACGTCTGTTTGCCCTACGGTCATGTGCACTTGGGCGCGCCGCCTCTTGGGGAAGGGGCCGGCGCGCTGCCAACAGGTCGCGATGTGCCAGGGGGGTTCATGCGGCGTATCGGTACGTCTGCTTCCAGACCGCCATTGACTGTACGGAGCAATATTCCGCGCCGGCGCAGTGAGAAATCGGGGTGGTATCTGCCGGCTGCGATCGCGACGGACACGCTGGGCATCGTGGTGCCCGTCGCTCTGCTGTTCCGCAGCACCGGCCAGCCGTATCCGCTGACCGCGGCGCTGTCGGCCGGGGCCCTGTGGGTCGCCGTCCGGGCCGTGCGCCGAAGATACGGAGCGCACGCCCTGGGCGAGTCCCGGGGCTTTCTGCCGGTGCTCCACGACTGGCTCACACTGCTCGGACTGCTCGCGGTGGCACGGGTGGCCGCCGGGGAGCGGTCCGAACCACTGATGGCGCTGTTCAGCGTGTCCGCCGCACCACTGCTGACGGTCGCCTGCTGCAAGGTGATCCACCGTCATCTCACCGCGCAGCGCCGGGAGGCGCAGTCGGTGCACCGGGTGCTCGTGATCGGGGAGGCGGGCGCCGCCGACGACGTGGTCGAGCACCTGGCCGCGCGCACCGACCACGCGTATGTCGTGACCGGCGCGGTCCCGGTCGGGGACGCGCCGCTGACCTCGGGGGTTCCGGCGCTGGCCCGGCTCTGCTCGGCCCCGCCCGCGACCGCGGACGAGGACTGGCTCCCGGTGCTGGCGGCCGCCGAGCAACTGGCCGCCGAACTCGTGCTCGTCGCGCCCGGCCCGGCGCTCGGCGGGGAACGGCTCCGCCGGCTCTCCTGGGCGCTGCACGACGCGGGGCTGCCGCTGGCCCTGGCGCCGGGACTGACCGATGTGGCGCTCCGGCGGCTGCGGATGGCCACCGTCGCCGGGCTGTCGCTGCTGCACGTCACCCCGCCCGCCCGGCAGGGGCTGCACGTGGTGCTGAAGGCGGCGCTCGACCGGTCGGGGGCGCTGCTCGGCCTGCTGCTGCTCTCGCCGCTGTTCGCCCTGCTGGCCGTGGCCGTACGGCTGGACTCCAGCGGCCCGGTGCTGCACCGGCAGACCCGGATCGGGCAGCACGGGAAGTCGTTCACCATGTGGAAGTTCCGCACGATGGTGGTCGACGCGGAGGAGCGCCGGGCGGAACTGGCCGCGGCCAACGAGCAGGACGGCCCGCTGTTCAAGATGCGCCGTGACCCCCGGGTCACCCGGGTCGGCCGGTTTCTGCGCCGCAGCTCGCTGGACGAGCTGCCACAGCTGGCGAACGTCCTGATGGGCGAGATGTCACTGGTCGGACCGCGGCCGCCGCTGCCCGACGAGGTCGCCCAGTACAACGAGGTGGAACGGCGCCGGCTCGTCGTGAAACCGGGCCTGACCGGGCTCTGGCAGATCAGCGGGCGCTCCGACCTGTCGTGGGACGAGAGCGTGTCGCTGGATCTGCGCTACGCCGACAACTGGTCCATCGGCGGCGACATCGACCTGCTGGTCCGGACGTTCCGTGCCGTCGTCGACGGCCGCGGGGCGTACTGAAGCGGCGGGTGGCGGATTGAGCAAGCCCGGCCGGGGAGTCCCGGCCCAGCACACCGCACGCTCCGCCCGGCCGGTGCCGGAGGCACCGGCCGGGGGAGCGGGACGGCGGCGCGCGGCGGGGTCAGCCGGCCTCGGCGCGCCAGGACGCGTAGACGGACGCGATGCCGTCCCGCAGCGGAATCGCGGGCTTCCAGCCCAGGGCGGAGATCCGCGAGATGTCGAGGAGTTTGCGCGGCGTGCCGTCGGGCTTCGTGCTGTCGAAGGCGATCCGGCCCCGGTATCCGGTGACCTCCCGCACGGTCTCCGCGAGTTCCCGGATGGTCAGGTCCTCGCCGCAGCCGACGTTGACCGGGTCGTCCCCGTCGTAGCGGCGCAGCAGTGTCGCGCAGGCCGCGGCGAGGTCGTCGACGTGGAGGAATTCGCGGCGCGGCGTCCCGGTGCCCCAGAGGGTGACCTCGTCCGCGCCGTCCCGCGCCGCCTCGTGGAAGCGGCGGATCAGTGCGGGGAGGACATGGGAGGTCTCCAGGTCGAAGTTGTCGCCGGGGCCGTAGAGATTGGTCGGCATCGCGGAGATGAACGAGGCGCCGTACTGCCGCCGGTAGGCGCGGATCTGCGTGATTCCGGCGATCTTGGCCAGGGCGTACGGCTCGTTGGTCGGCTCCAGCGGGCCGGTGAGCAGCGACTCCTCGCGGATCGGCTGCGGGGCCAGCTTCGGGTAGATGCAGGACGAGCCGAGGAAGAGCAGCCGCCCGGTGCCCGCGGCGTGCGCCCCGGTGATGACGCTCAGCTGGATCCGCAGATTGTCCTCCAGGAACTGCACGGGATACGTGGAGTTCGCCATGATCCCGCCGACCTTGGCGGCGGCCAGCACCACGGCGTCCGGCCGGACGTCGCGCAGAAAGCTCTCGGTCCGCGCGGCGTCGCGCAGATCGAGTTCCGCCCGGCCACGGGTGATCACCTCGTGGCCGTCGGCGGTCAGGCGGCGGGTGATCGCGGACCCGACCAGGCCGCGGTGGCCCGCCACGAATATCCGGGCGCCCGGGGTAAGCAGCTCATTCGCTTGCGTCATGGCACCGGATTGTGCCAGGGCATTTGACCCCGTAGCACCGCATACCAGAAATCCTTGGATTCCGGTTCACACCGGGGCCTCCGGGCCCCGTCCCGAGGGGGGACACGTATGGGCAAGAGCGCGCTGATCACCGGTATCACCGGGCAGGACGGCTCCTATCTCACCGAGCTGCTGCTGTCGAAGGGGTACACGGTGCACGGTCTGGTGCGCCGGTCCTCGTCGTTCAACACCGAGCGGCTCGACCACATCTACCAGGGCCCGCAGGAGCCCGGCCGCACCCTGGTGCTGCACCACGCGGACCTGTCCGACGGCGTGGCCCTGGTCAATCTGCTGCGCGACCTGCGGCCGGACGAGGTCTACAACCTCGGTGCCCAGTCCCATGTACGGGTCTCCTTCGACGCCCCGCTGTACACCGGCGACGTCACCGGCATGGGGGCGATGCGGCTGCTGGAGGCCATCCGCGCCAGCGGCATCGACACCCGCATCTACCAGGCCTCGTCCTCGGAGATGTTCGGCGCGACACCGCCCCCGCAGAACGAGCGGACGCCGTTCCACCCGCGCAGCCCGTACGGCTGTGCCAAGGTGTTCGGCTACTGGGCGACGGTCAACTACCGCGAGGCGTACGGCCTGTTCGCGGTCAACGGCATCCTCTTCAACCACGAGTCGCCGCGCCGCGGCGAGACCTTCGTGACCCGCAAGATCACCCGCGCCGTGGCCCGCATCAAGGCCGGTCTCCAGGAGCGGCTCTACATGGGCAACCTGGACGCCGTACGCGACTGGGGCTACGCCCCGGAGTACGTCGAGGCGATGTGGCGGATGCTCCAGCGCGACGTGCCCGACGACTACGTGGTGGCGACCGGGCAGGCCGGCACCGTACGGCAGTTCCTGGAGACGGCCTTCACCGCGGCCGGGCTGGACTGGTCGGACTACGTCCGCTTCGACCCCAAGTACGAGCGGCCGGCCGAGGTCGACGCGCTCATCGGGGACGCCTCCAAGGCGGAGGAACTGCTGGGCTGGAAGCCGCGGGTGATGTGGCCGGAGCTGGCCCGGGTGATGGTCGAGGCGGACATCGCGCAGCTGGACGCCGAACTCGCCGGGACAGCGGTGCGCATCGACAGATGACGGGCACCGTACGAAAGAGCGACGAAAGTTCAACCAAAGTGCTTACCGCGGCGTCAGCAACGCCTTACCCTGCCGTCCACAGGCGGCAGCGATGCCGTGGGAGCATGCACAGCCCGGGGGGGCTCAATGCGTAAAGTGGGGGTATTCACGGCTGCCTTGTCTTTGGCGGCCGGATCTCTGATCGGCTTGGGAACGGCAGGCGCACCACCGGCCGCCGCGCTCACCCCGCCCGTCGGAATCACCGCCGACGACCTGCCGACCTGGCAGACCAACGGCATCGTCTGGGCCATGGCCGAACACGACGGAGTCGTCTTCGCGGGAGGGACCTTCTCAACGGTCCGGCCGCCGAGCGGCTCGTCCGGCCAGCAGCGGCCCGCCGTCAACTTCGCGGCGTTCGACGCCGCCACCGGCGCTCCGACCGACTGCGAACTGTCCTTCACGGTCGGCTCCGGTTCGGCGACGGTGCGGTCGCTCGCGGTGTCCCCGGACGGGGAGACGCTGTACGCGGGCGGCTTCTTCGGCTCGGTGAACGGCGTACCGGTCAGCAGCCTGGCCGCGATCGACATCGACACCTGCACCCCGAGGACCGACTTCCGGCCCTCCGTCAGCGCCACCGTCCGCGCGCTCGCCGTCAGCGGTGACACGGTCTATCTGGGCGGCGACTTCCAGACCGTCGGCGGCCAGTCCCGCGACAGCTTCGCCGCGGTCTCCCGGGCCGACGGCGGGGTGCTGCCCTGGCGGGCGGACGCGGACGAGCCCGGCCGGGCCGTCGAACTGTCCCCGGACGGCAGCCGGGTCTTCCTCGGCGGCGACTTCTTCGAGGTGAACGGCGAGGACTCGCACGCCCTCGCCGCCGTGGACGCCGCCACCGGCGACCTGGTCCGGGAGTACCCGCTCGGCTTCATCCCGACCACCTCCGTGGTGAAGGACCTCACCACCGACGCATCCGGTCTCTACACCGCCAACGAGGGCAGCGGCGGCGGCGTCTTCGACGGCCGTATCGCCCTCGACCTCGACACCCTCGACCAGCGCTGGCGCGACACCTGCCTCGGCGCGACCCAGTCGGTCGAGGTCTACGACTCGGTCCTCTACAGCGGCTCCCACGCGCACGACTGCAGCAGCATGGGCGGCTTCCCCAACCAGCGCCGCATGCACCTGCTGGCGCAGTCCGTCGACGACCCGGAACTGCTCGGCTGGTTCCCGGACACCAACGACGGGCTCGGCGAGATGATCGGGCCGCGCGTGATGGCCACGTCCTCCGCGGGCGGCACCGACTACCTCTGGGTGGGCGGCGAGTTCACCACCGTCAACGGCGGCGGCCAGCAGGGGCTGACCCGCTTCGCGAGCGGCCCGGACACCGGCGACCCGTCGGTGCCGCAGACCCAGGTCTCCAGCGACGGGCCCGGTGGGGTCACGGTCCGCTGGCAGTCCAGCCTGGACCTGGACGACAGCTCGCTCACGTACCGCGTCTACCGCAACGGCTCCTCGACGCCCGTGCACACGGTCACCGGCTCGTCCCGGCCGTGGGAGCGGCCGCAGCTGTCCTTCACCGACACGGACGTCGCGCCGGGGCAGACGTACAGCTACCGGGTGACGGCGAGCGACGGCAGCAACACCAGCTCCCAGTCCTCCCCGCAGTCGGCCGTCGCCGTCGCGGAGTCCGAGGCCTACGCCGCGCAGGTGGTCGCCGACGGCGCCGAGCTGTTCTGGCGCTACGACGAGCCGGGCGGCACCTTCGCCGCGGACAGCTCCGGTACGGACAACTCCGGCGTGCACGTCGGGGGACCGCAGCGGGCCGTCAGCCCGGGCGCGGTGCCCGGTCTCGGCACGGCCGTCGGCCACGACGGCACCGACTCCTACACCTACAGCGACCGGCTCCAGCCGGCACCGGGCGACTTCACCATCGAGACCTGGTTCAGGACGGACACCGAGACCGGCGGCATGCTGGCGGGCTTCGGCAACCTGATGCTCCAGGAGAGTTCCCGGCACGACAAGCACGTCTACATGGCCGACTCCGGCCGGCTGATCTTCGGCGTGTACCGCGGCGGCACCCGGACCCTGGTCACCGACGACACCTACAACGACGGTGCCTGGCACCACGTCGTCGCCACCCAGGGCTCGAACGGCATGCGGCTGTACGTCGACGGGGAACTGGAGGAGTCCAACGCGTTGGTCACCCAGAACGAGAACTTCCCCGGTTACTGGCGCTTCGGCGGCGACCGGCTCCGCAACTGGCCGAGCCAGCCGACCAGCTACTACTTCGACGGGCAGCTGGACGAGACGGCCGTCTACCCGGGCCCGCTGACCGCCGCGCAGGTCGAGCGGCACCACGCCCTGGGCACCGCGCCCTCGGACACCGTGGTGACGGTCGAGGCGGCGGCCGACACCTACGTCAACCAGGGGGCGCCGACGGCGGCCCACGGCGGGCACCAGCAGCTCGCGGTACGGGGCTCCTCGGCCTATCTGTCCTATCTGCGGTTCCCGCTGCCCGCGCCACCGGCGGGCGAGGTGCTCAAGAGCGCCACGCTGCGCGTGCGCACCTCCAACGACTCGGCCGCGGGCTCCCAGGACCCGGCCGACGTCGTCCCGGTCACCGGCGGCTGGTCGGAGGCGGAGACCACGTACTCCACCCGGCCGGAGCTGTCGGGCACCGTGCTGGGCACGTTGAACGCCGGCACGGTCCCCGGGGCGGTCTACACGGTCCCGCTGGACACCGGCGCGGTCTCCGCGGCGCTCGGGGGCGACCTCGACGTGGCGCTGACCGCGTCCGGCACCGACAGCCTGTGGTTCTTCGCCCGGGAGGTGTCCGGGACCGCCTCGGACCCGCAGCTCACTCTCACGTTCGGGGCGCCGTGAACCGTCGCGACGCCGGTTACGGAGCGGCCGTCGTCCTGGTGACGGCCGCCGCCGTCCTCCTCGCCGTACTCGGCTGGGGGGACGGCGGGAAGGACCCGTCACCGGCGGCGGAGGACCGTACCGCATCGGCGCCCGCCGACGGGGAGCGGCCGCCGGAGAGCCCGGACCCGGACGGCATCCCGCCCGGGCCCAAGGAACCGGAGTCGGAGCTGAAACCGGTCACCGGATCGTTCACCGAGCGGGAGAAGGAATACCTCTCCGGCCGGGTCCCCGAGGGCAACGACCCGGCCGCCGTCCTCCAGATCGGACAGGAGTCCTGCGACCGGATCGCGTATCTGGCGCGGCACGACCGGGACATGGCCGTCAGCTCGCTGATCCTCGGCGAGATCACCGGCGCCCGGGACGCCGTCACCCAGCTGTGCCCGAAGCAGAAGCCGCTGCTGGCGGACGCCGGCCGGGGATTCGCCGACGGCAACCTGCGGGTCGCGGCCGAACCGGAGCCCGGCAAGGCCGTCGCGCCCGGCAGCTACCGCGCCCCGGGGCCGGGCGAGGACTGCTCCTGGCAGGTCTTCGGCGCCGGCGGCAAGGAGCTGGACTCCGGCAGCTGGAGCAAGGGAGCCGAGCCGCGGATCACCGTTCCGCGGAAGGCGCGCGAGGTCAGCAGCACGGGCTGCCACGCCTGGCTGAACGAAGGAGACAACGGTTGAGCAAGCTCCCCATCGTGGTGGCGATCCCCACCAAGAACGAGGCGGAGAACATCGCCGCGGCCGTGGGATCCGTCATCGGCCACTTCGAGGCCGTCGTCGTGGTCGACTCCGACAGCGACGACGACACAGTGAAGATCGCCGAACGGCTCGGCGCGGACGTCGTCCCGTACCAATGGGACGGCGGGTACCCGAAGAAGAAGCAGTGGTGCCTGGACAACGTCCGCACCGACATCCCCTGGATGCTCTTCATCGACGGGGACGAGCGGCCCAGCCCGGAGCTGCTGTCCGAGCTGCGGCAGATCTTCTCCCGCCCGGTGGACGTCGCCGCCTTCGACATCCCGCTCGGCTACTGGTTCGCCGGGAAGCGGCTGCGGCACGGCTACACCATCGTCAAACGGGCGCTGATGGACCGCACCCGCTGCCGCTTCCCGGTGCTCGGTGATCTCGAAGCACCGGGCATGGGCGAGCAGGAGGGGCACTACCAGCCGGTCGCCGAGTCCGTACGGGCCCTGCGCTCCCCGATCGAGCACGAGGACCTGGACCCCGTACGGACCTGGTTCGACCGGCACAACCGCTACTCCGACTGGGAGGCCTGGCTGGAGCTGCACCCCGAGGTGCGGGAGGAGACCCGGCTGGCGAAGACCCGGCAGGGGCAGCTGTTCCACAAGGCGCCGTTCAAGCCGCTGGTCTCCTTCGCCTACGCCTACGTCTACAAGCGCGGCTTCCTCGACGGGCGGGCCGGGCTGGACTACGCGCTGGCGATGAGCTTCTACCGGTGGCAGATCGGCCTGAAGACGCGGGAGGGCCTGAAGGCGCGGGAGGGACGGAGGACGCGGGAGGAGCGGCAGCCGCGCGGGAGCGGCTGATCCGTCCGGCGGCGGCACCTCCTGGCCGGAGCTGCTGCCGCCGGACGCCCCCGGCGGGCCGGGCACCGCGCGAGCGGCCGTCAGCGGTGCCGCGCGACGGCCTCCTCGTACACCTCCTGGAGGGTGTCGACGACGGCCTCGATGGAGAACTTGTCGCGGATCAGGTTCCACGCGGCCTCCGACGCCTCGGCGTTGGCCGCCGGGTCCAGCAGCTCCAGGATCGCCTGGCTCACCAGCGGGCCGTTGTCGGCGTCCGGCCGGCTGGCCACCACCCGCCCGGCGCCCGCCTCCTCGACGTCCGGCGACAGCCCGCCGGTCTTCGTGACGACCACGGGCAGCCCCACCGACATGGCCTCCAGGATGGACACCGCGAACGGCTCCACCACCGAGGGCAGGACGTACACGTCCGAGCGGCGCAACTGCTCCAGCACCTCCTCGTGCCCGAGCGCGCCGACGTACTCCAGCGAGTCCGCCACCCCGAGCCGGCCGGCCATGGCCAGCATCTCGTCCGCGAGCGGGCCGGTGTCCGGTCCGGCCAGCACGAACCGGGCGTCCGGGTACTTGGCGAGCACCGCCGGCATCGCCGACACGAAGTCCTCCGGCCGCTTGCGGGCCTGCACCCGGGCCAGATAGAGCACGGTCGGCGGGCGGCCCGGCCTGGTCGCGGGCCTGCGCTCCTGCAGCCGTACGCCGTTGACCAGCCGGCGGGTGTGACGCAGCCGGTCCGGTTCGACGACCGCCTCGACGTCCCGGCGCTCCATCTCCGTCAGATGCAGGATCGCGTCGGCCCGGCGCAGCACCCGGCGCAGCCCCAGCACGTCGACGAGCTGCGCGACGCGCTTCTCGGTCGGGTCGATCATGCCGTGCGTCTGGAGGACCAGCGGGCGGCCGCACTGCAGCGCGACGAGCGCGAACGGCAGCGTGATGAGGTCCCGCATCAGATGGACGTGGACGACATCGGCCCCCATCACCATCCGGCGGGCCTTGGCCAGCAGGGCCGGCGAGGTGATGCCGCTGACCTCGAACGCGGGCAGCACGTGCCGGGCCTGGTACATCCAGGCGGGCACCGACTCGATCTCGGTCGGCAGCGGGCCGTCGAAGCCGTCCCCGAGCGTGGCGATCCGGGCGTCCACACCGCGGTCGCGCAGTCCCCGGGAGAGATTCAGGGCGACCCGGGTGGGGCCCCCGAAATCGTTCGTCGGGGTGTGCAGGGTGACGACATGCAGAACCTTCACGAAGAATTCCTCCCCCCGATGCCCCCCGGCATCGTCGGGTCAGGCTATCGGCGCCGCCCGCGGTACGCAGGCGGATCATCCGATGTGAGCGCCCGCCGGGGGAACGGCTTCTAGACTGGCCCGGGGCGAGGCGTGTGGGGGGTTCTGGGGGACATGGCGACCGACGTATCAGCGGCGGACGGGCAGGCACCGACGCCGCCCGCCGCCCCGCCCGCGAACCGGGCGGCCGCCGCCCGGGACACGGCCCCGGACACGGCGCCGCGGGCGGTGCTGTCGCGGGCGCTGGCGGTGCCGCTGGTGCTCGGCCTGGTCGTGCTGCTGCCCGCCGTGGTCGCCGCGCAGCCGGGGGCCGGGCCGCCCGACGCCGCGTACTGGCTGCAACTCGCCCTGACCTGCTACACCGGGGCCCGGCTGGCCGCCATGGTGCTCGCCGCCCGCCGGCGGCTCGTGCAGGGCGCCTTCTGGCTGTTCTGCTACATCGCCATGGGCGTCGCGCCGCTCGCACAGGCTGTGCTCGGCCGCACCCCGACGCCCGTCGTCGGGCCGCGCTCCGACACCGTGCTCGCGATCGCACTGGTGCTGTTCGGCTGTGTCGCCTTCGACGTGGGAGCCCTGCTGGCCCGGCACCGGCCGTCGCTGCGGATCCGCTGGACGCCCAAGGCGGCGTCCGTCGGCCGCCGCCGCCTCTATCTGCTGATCCTGCTGGCCTACGCGTGCAGCGCGGTGTTCATCGTCAAGCTCGGCGGCCCGGCCGTGTTCTTCACCAGCCGCGAGGGCATCAGCGAGAGCATCGAGGCCGGTACGGCGGCGGGCGCGGCGGCGCCGCAGGGCAATGTCGGCTCGGCGTTCCTGCGCGGCTTCGGCACCGTACCGGCGCTGCTCGCCCTGCTGATCCTCATCCGGTGGCTGGTCACGTCCCGGGTGCCGCGGCGCAGCCCGATGGTGCTGCTGATGCTGGCCGGACTGGTCGTCGTCAACGCCGTCGTCAACAACCCGGTCTCCAACCCCCGCTACTGGTTCCTGACCGTCGCCTTCTCGATCCTCTTCACGGCCTTCCCGCGGAGCCCCGTGATGTACCGGGCGTCGCTGGCGCTCGGCGTGGTGGCCGCGCTGCTGCTCTTCCCCTTCATGGACCGCTTCCGTTACGACGAGGACGGCTACCGGCCCGTCCAGTCGTCGTCCTTCGTGGAGCCGCTGACGCTCAAGGACTACGACCAGATCGGGATGTTCGCCAACACCATCACCTTCGTCGAGGCGGGTGCCGGGCACGCGTACGGGCGGCAGCTCGCCGGCACCACCTTCTTCTTCGTGCCGCGCGCCGTCTGGGACGGCAAGCCGGAGGACTCCGGGGTGCGCGTGGGCGAGTGGATGGGCATGAACAACACCAATCTGTCCTCACCCCTGTGGGCCGAACTCTGGCTGGACTTCGGCTCCCCCGGCATGATCGGCGGCTTTCTGGCGGTGGGGTACGGCTGTGCCCGCGCCGACCGCCGCTACACCCTGCGCACCGTCGACGACCAGCGCCCGGGCAACATCACCGCGATCGTGGTGCCGCTGCTCGCGGGCTACTCGTTCATCCTGCTGCGCGGACCGCTGCTCCAGGCGGCGGGCCGCATCGGCATCGCGCTGTTCTGCCTGGCGCTGGTGACCACCTTCCGCTCGGAGCGCCGCAAGCTGCTGCGCTGAAGACAGGGCTACGCGCTGAGCGGCCCGCCCGCCCCCGTGGCGGAGCGGCCGGTGGCGAAGCGCGCCCCCAGTTCCCGGAAGAGCGCCGTGTTGAGCGCGAAGGCGCGCCTGCACTCGTCGACGACGCGCTGCTTCTCCAGATCGTCGGCGGGCAGCGCGTCCAGCAGCGCCCGGTACTCCCGCTTGAAGGCGGCGGGATTGGCGATCTCCTCGAAGACGTAGAACCGGACGCCGTCGCCCTTGCGTTCGAAACCCCAGGTCTTCTCGGCGGTGCCGCGGATGATCTGGCCGCCGCTGAGGTCGCCGAGATAGCGGGTGTAGTGGTGGGCGACATAGCCGCCGGGCCAGGAGCGGCCGACCTCGGTGACCCGGGCGGCGTACGCGGCGGTGGCGGGCAGCGGCACGGCACCGTCCCGCCAGCCGGGCCCGCGCAGATGCGTGAGGTCCCGCTCCAGCTCGGGGACGCGCAGCAGCTCCGGCCGCAGGAAGGGGCCCGCCACCGGGTCTTCGGAGAGCCGGTCCACCGCGTCCTCCAGGGCACCGTAGACGAACCACAACTGCTCGGTGTAGAGCGCGTAGGCGGCCACCCCCAGCCGGCCGCCGAGCATGTCGCTCATGAAGCCGGAGTTCTCCGCCTCGGTGTGCTGCTCCTGCGACGCGGTGCGGATCAGGGTGGAGAACGGCGTGCCGTGCGACGCGTCCAAGACGACCTCCGGGGCCGGGGAGGGAAGGGCGGCACAGCGGGGTCCGCGGTGTTGCGCGGCGGCCGCCCTCCGTGATTCTGTCAACTTAGGCTTGCCTAAGTCAATGACTTCCCGACGGGATGTCGGGAACTGTCGGGCGCATCCCTACCCGCCCCGGAGGCCCGCGAACGCTAAGGCAGCGTCAGGATCTCGGTGCCCGTCTCCGTCACCACGAGCGTGTGCTCGAACTGGGCGGTCCGCTTGCGGTCCCTGGTCACCACGGTCCAGCCGTCGTCCCACATGTCGTACTCGTGGGTCCCCAGGGTCAGCATCGGCTCGATGGTGAACGTCATGCCGGTCCGGATCTGCGCGGTCGCGTGCGGGCTGTCGTAGTGCGGCACGATCAGGCCGGAGTGGAAGGAGCTGTTGATGCCGTGGCCGGTGAAGTCGCGCACGACGCCGTAGCCGAAGCGCTTGGCGTACGACTCGATGACCCGGCCGATGACATTGATCTGGCGGCCCGGCCTGACCGCCTTGATCGCCCTGTTCAGCGCTTCCCGGGTGCGCTCCACCAGCAGCCTGGACTCCTCGTCCACGTCGCCGCAGAGATAGGTGGCGTTGTTGTCGCCGTGCACACCGCCGATGTAGGCCGTGACGTCGAGATTGACGATGTCGCCGTCGCGCAGCACGGTCGAGTCGGGGATGCCGTGGCAGATGACCTCGTTGACCGAGGCGCAGAGCGACTTCGGGAAGTGCCGGTAGCCCAGGGTGGAGGGGTAGGCGCCGTGGTCGCACATGTACTCGTGCGCGACCCGGTCCAGTTCGTCCGTGGTGACGCCCGGCGCGATGTGCTTCGCGGCCTCCGCCATGGCGCGGGCCGCGATCCGCCCGGCGATCCGCATCTTCTCGATCGTCTCGGTGTCCTGCACCTCGGGACCGGTGTACGGGGTCGGGGCGTCCTTGCCCACGTACTCGGGGCGCGGGATGGAGGCGGGTACGGAGCGGCGGGGGGACAGTGTCCCCGGCACGAGAAGCGACTGGCCAGACATGCTGACGAGTGTATCGGCGGCCGATCGGGCAGCATGGCGGGCAGTGGACCGGGCAGACGCGCCGGGCAGCGGCCCGGACGACGGTCCGGCGAGGAGAGGTGGGCGGCGATGGCGCTGTTCAAGAAGCAGACGGCGGGCAAGCCGGGCGAGTGGTACTACTGCCTCAAGCACCAGAAGGTCGAGGAGGGCCCGGAGTGCCCGGCCAAGGACCGCTTCGGTCCGTACGCGAGCCGGGCCGAGGCCGGACGGGCGATGGACACCGCCCAGGAGCGCAACCTGGAGTGGGAGACCGACCCCCGCTGGCACGACAAGCAGGGCGGGAACGGCACGGACGCCCCGGAGTC
>NZ_WHPN01000231.1 GCF_009735685.1 Streptomyces lycii
TAGGCTTAGCGGGTGGTCCCGCCAGATTCACACAGGATTTCTCGGGCCCCGTGCTACTTGGGAAAACATGCAAGAGAGCCGCTGATGTTTCGTCTACGGGGGTCTTACCCTCTACGCCGGACCTTTCGCATGTCCTTCGACTACACCAACGGTTTCTGACTCTCCGACCGGCCGGCAGACCGATCCAGCACACTCCCACAACCCCGAAAGCGCAACCCCTGCCGGGTATCACACGCCTACGGTTTGGCCTCATCCAGTTTCGCTCGCCAC
>NZ_WHPN01000232.1 GCF_009735685.1 Streptomyces lycii
GGGCGGCGGAGAGCGGCGGAGGGCGGAGGGCGGGCACCCGGGCGGCGCGGCGCGCGGTGGGCGCCCGGCGGTCCCGCACGGGGCCTTCCCTCCCGCACGGCGCCCGCGGGAAGCGGCGGACGGGCACCGGAGGCGTGCGCCCGTCGCCGCCCGCTGTTTGAGGAGGGCGCGTAGGGCAGTTGGCCGAGGCGGTTGTCAGTGCCCGTCGCTACGGTCCTGCACGGACGCGAGGTTCGCGTCCGGGGAGGCCGAGTGATGGACGAAGCAGGACAGGGCGGCGCGGCCGGGGTGCGGGTCGCGGAGGGGCCGCCCGTCAGCGGTGCGGCGGGGCTCCGGTGGCGGGGCGGATTCGGCCGGCTGTGGGGCGCGGCCGTGCTGTCGCGGTTCGGGGACGCGCTGCGCACGGCCGCGCTGCCGCTGCTGGCGGTCGGGCTGACCGACGACCCGTTCCTGGTGTCGCTGGTGACGGCCTGCGGCTATCTGCCCTGGCTGCTGTTCGGGCTGCTGGGCGGGGCCGTCGCCGACCGGGTCGACCAGCGGCGGGCGATGTGGGCGGTCGACGTGGTGCGGGGCCTGCTGGTGGCCGCCTTCGCCGTCGCCGTCGCGCTGGACCGGGTGAGCATCGCGCTGGTGATCGCCCTGGCGTTCGCCCTCACGACCCTCCAGACCCTCTTCGACAACGCGGCCACGGCCCTGCTGCCGTCGGTCGTCCCGCGGCCCGCGCTGTCATCGGCCAACGCCCGGCTGATGACCGGCCAGCAGATCGCCGGATCGTTCGTGGCCACGCCCGCGCTCCCGCTGCTGCTGGCCCTCGGCGCGGCGGTTCCGTACGCGGTCGACGCCGTGACGTATCTGCTCGCGGCGGCCCTGATCGCCTCGCTCAAGACCTTTGGCCCGGAGCGGGAGCCGCGCCCGGAGGGCCGGACGCTGCGGCGGGACGTCGCCGACGGGATACGGCTGCTGTGGCGGGACCGGGTGCTCCGGGCCCTGTGCGCCGCGAACGCGCTGAGCAGTGTCGGCATGGGCGCCCTCATCGCGATGCTCGTGCTGCATGTGACGGGGTGGCTGGACGCGGGCGAGGCCGGGTATGCCGCCGCGCTGGCGGCCTACGGGGTCGGCAGCGTCGCCGGTGGCCTGTCGGCGGCCCGGCTCACCCGCCGGACCGGCCAGGCGCGGTCCCTCTTCTTCGGGCTGCTCGCGCAGATCGCCTCGCTGGTCGTGCTGGGTGGCGTCCGGACACTGCCGGCCGCCATGGCCTCCCTCGCGGTGCTCGGGTTCTGCACCATGGTCTGGAACGTCACCGAGGTGACGATGATGCAGGAGCGGACCCCGGCCGCCGCGCTCGGACGGGTCAGTGCCGCGAATCGCACCCTGTCGGCGGGCAGCGCTCCGTTCGGGGCGCTGCTCGGCGGAGCCGCCGCGGGAGCCTGGGGGCTGAACGCCCCGGCCCTGATGACCGCGGGCCTCTTCCTGCTCGCCCTGCCCGCGCTGCTTCCCGCGCTCGGGACACCCGCGCGCAAGGTCCCGGACAGCGGACGGACACCTCACCGCGACGGCTGATCCCTTAGGTTGGAAGACGCAGTGGGGGCACGTCGAGAAGAAGTGAGCTGATGTCGGAGATGAACGCAGAGGGCCGCGGCAGGCTGGACCGGATGCCGGAGTGGACCGCCCTGGCCCGGCACCGGGACAAGCTCGGGGAGGTGCGGCTGCGCGAGCTGTTCGACACCGACCCCGGCCGCGCCGGGCGCTACTCCCTCCGGGTGGGCGACCTCCACCTGGACTACTCCAAGCACCTCGTGACGGACGAGACGCTCGCGCTGCTGCGCGAACTCGCGGCGGCGACCGGCGTGACGGAGCTGCGGGACGCCATGTTCCGCGGCGAGAAGATCAACAACACCGAGGGCCGCGCGGTGCTGCACACCGCGCTGCGCGCGCCGCACGACACCGTCGTCGAGGTCGACGGGGAGAACGTCGTCCCCGCCGTCCACTCCGTGCTCGGCAAGATGTCCGTGTTCGCCAACCGGGTGCGCTCCGGGGACTGGACGGGCCACACCGGCCGGCGCATCCGTACGGTCGTCAACATCGGCATCGGCGGTTCCGACCTCGGCCCCGCCATGGCGTACGAGGTGCTGCGCCCGTGGACGGACCGGGAGTTGCAGTTCCGCTTCGTCTCGAACGTGGACGGCGCGGACCTCCACGAGGCGCTGCGGGACCTGGACCCGGCCGAGACGCTCTTCGTCATCTCCTCCAAGACCTTCACCACCATCGAGACCATCACCAACGCCACCTCCGCCCGGAGCTGGCTGCTGGCCGGGCTCGGCGGTGACGAGGCGGCGGTCGCCCGCCACTTCGTGGCCGTGTCGACGAACGCCGAGAAGGTCGCCGAGTTCGGCATCGACACCACCAACATGTTCGAGTTCTGGGACTGGGTCGGCGGACGCTACTCCTACGACTCGGCCATCGGTCTGTCCCTGATGATCGCCATCGGCCCGGAGCGGTTCCGCGAGATGCTCGCCGGCTTCCATCTGATGGACGAGCACTTCCGTTCCGCCCCGCCGGAGGAGAACGCACCGCTGCTGCTCGGCCTGCTCGGCATCTGGTACGGCAATTTCCACGACGCCCAGTCCCATGCCGTCCTGCCGTACAGCCATTACCTGTCCCGCTTCACCGCCTATCTCCAGCAGCTGGACATGGAGTCCAACGGCAAGTCGGTCGACCGTTCGGGCGAGCCGGTGAGCTGGCAGACCGGCCCGGTCGTCTGGGGCACCCCCGGCACCAACGGCCAGCACGCCTACTACCAGCTGCTGCACCAGGGCACCAAGGTCGTCCCGGCCGACCTCATCGGCTTCGCCCGCCCGGTCGGCGAACTGAGCGACGACCTCGCCGCGCAGCACGACCTGCTGATGGCCAATCTGTTCGCCCAGGGCCAGGCCCTGGCGTTCGGCAAGACGGAGGACGAGGTCCGGGCGGAGGGCGTGCCCGAGGAGCAGGTGCCGCACCGCACCTTCCACGGCAACCACCCGACCACCACCATCCTGGCCTCCGAGCTCAGCCCCTCGGTGCTGGGCCAGCTGATCGCCCTCTACGAGCACAAGGTGTTCGTCCAGGGCGCGGTGTGGAACATCGACTCCTTCGACCAGTGGGGCGTCGAACTCGGCAAGGTGCTCGCCAAGCGCATCGAGCCCGCACTGACGGAGGGCGCCGAGGTCGCGGGCCTGGACGGGTCCACCGCCGCCCTGGTGGCGCGCTACCGGGAGCTGCGCGGCCGCTGACGCGCTACCGCGAGCTGCGCGTCCGGCTGACCCGTACGACGCGGCCGGGCCCCGCCTCGGGAGGAGGCGGGGCCCGGCCGGGTGTACGGAGGGATCAGCGCGGCAGGTCCGCCGCGGCGGACTCGTCCAGCAGCCAGAGCGTGCGCTCGCTGCCGTACGCCCCCGCCGCCGGGGCCTGGATCTCCCCGATCCCGTCGGAGAGCACCGTCGTCACCGCCCGGGCCTTGTCCTCGCCCGCGGCGAGCAGCCACACCTCGCGGGCGGTCCGGATCGCGGGCAGGGTCATGGAGATCCGGACCGGAGGCGGCTTGGGCGCGTGATGGACGCCGACCACGGTCCGCTCCGTCTCACGCGAGGCCGACAGCTCCGGGAAGAGCGAGGCCACATGGGTGTCGGGGCCGACGCCCAGCAGCAGCACGTCGAAGACCGGCACCGGTCCGCGCCCCCCGGACCCGGCGGCCGTGGCCAGCTCCTCGGCGTACGCCGCTGCCGCCGCCTCCACGTCCTCGCCGTGCGGCCCGTCCGAGGCGGGCATCGGATGCACCCGCGCGGCGTCCAGGGGCAGGGAGTCCAGCAGCGCCTTGCGCGCCTGGGTGTCGTTGCGCTCGGGGTCGCCGGCCGGCAGGAAGCGCTCGTCGCCCCACCAGAGGTCCACCCGCGACCAGTCGACGGCCTCCCGGCCGGGCGCGTCGGCGAGCGCGGCCAGCAGGCCGTTGCCGTTGCGCCCGCCGGTGAGCACCACCGAGGCGCCGCCGCGCGCGGCCTGCGCCTCGGTGATCTTCGTGATCAGCCGGGCCGCCGTGTCCCGGGCCATCTGCTCCTTGTCCCGGTGGACGACGGTCTCGGGGGCGGTCACTTCCGCGCCGCCTTGCCGGAGGCGGCGGCCTTCCGGCCGGCGGGCTTCTTCCCGCCCGCGTCCGGCCCGGCGCCGCTCTCCGGTCCGCCGCCGTCGCCATCACCGGCGTCGCTGCCGCTGCCGCTCCCGCTGCCGGAACCGCTGTCGGTGTCGCCGCCCGCTCCGGGCCGGATCACCTGGCTGCCCAGCTTGCCGACCCCGAACCGCACCGTTGACGCGTACGTCTCGTCCGGGTCCAGCCGGCGCAGCTCCTCGGCGATCAGCTCGGAGGTCTCCCGCCGGTTCAGCGCCACATGCCGGTCCGGCTGGCCGGGCATGGCCAGCTCGGCGAGGGAGCCGTTCGCCCGGTCCAGGCAGATCTCGCCGTCGGTGGTCGCCATCCGGACCGCCGTCAGGCCGGGCCCCTCGGAGACCTTGCGCTCCACGGGGACGCCGAGCCGGTCCGCCAGCCACAGCGCGAGCAGCTCGCTGCTCGGGTTGTACGCCTCGCCCTCCACCACGGCCGACTCGATCGCCGCGTGCTTCTGGTCCAGCGCGGCGGCCAGCACACTGCGCCACGGAGTGATCCGGGTCCACGCCAGGTCGGTGTCGCCCGGTGTGTAGGTGCGGGCCCGCTGGGCGAGCGTGGAGACCGGGTCCTCGATGTTCGCCGCGTCGGTGATGCGCCGGGCGGCGAGCCTGCCGAGCAGGTCCTCGTTCGGGTGCTCCGGGGCGTCCTCGGGCCACCAGACGACCACCGGGGCGTCCGGCAGCAGCAGCGGCAGCACCACCGAGTGCGCGTGGTTCGCCAGTTCGCCGTGCAGCCGCAGCAGCACGGTCTCGCCGGTGCCCGCGTCCCCGCCGACGCGCACCTCGGCGTCCAGCCGGGCCAGTTTGCGGTCCCGCGGCGAGCGCCCGTGCCGCTTGATGACGACGAGGATCCGGGAGGGGTGCTCCTTGGAGGCGTCGCCGGCGGCCTTCAGCGCGTCGTAGTGGTTGCCCTCGTCGGTGACGATGACGAGGGTCAGCACCATGCCGACCGCCGGGGTGCCGGTGGCCCTGCGGGCCTGCACCAGCGAGGAATTGATCTTGCTGGCCGTGGTGTCCGTGAGGTCGATCTTCATGGCCGGCGCCAGCTCCGTCCGTCTCGTGCGAGCATCTCGTCCGCCGCCTGCGGCCCCCAGGTGCCCGCGGTGTACTTCTCCGGCTTGCCGTGCCGGTCCCAGTACTCCTCGACCGGATCGAGGATCCGCCAGGACTCCTCGACCTCCTGGTGCCGGGGGAAGAGGTTGGCGTCGCCGAGCAGGACGTCCAGCAGCAGCCGCTCGTACGCCTCCGGGCTGGAGGTGGTGAACGACTCGCCGTAGGCGAAGTCCATCGTCACGTCCCGGATCTCCATCGAGGTGCCGGGCACCTTCGAGCCGAAGCGGATGGTGACGCCCTCGTCCGGCTGCACCCGGATGACCAGGGCGTTCTGCCCCAGCTCCTGGGTGTCGGTGGTGTCGAAGGGGGAGTACGGCGCGCGCTGGAAGACGACCGCGATCTCGGTGACCCGGCGGCCGAGCCGCTTGCCGGTGCGCAGATAGAACGGCACGCCCGCCCAGCGCCGGTTGTCGATGCCGAGCTTGATCGCGGCGTAGGTGTCGGTGCGGGAGTGGGCGTCGATGCCCTCCTCCTCGCAGTACCCGAGCACTTCCTCGCCGCCCTGCCAGCCGTGCGTGTACTGCCCGCGCACGGTGTGCCGGCCCAGGTCCTCGGGCAGCTGGACCGCCTTGAGCACCTTCAGCTTCTCGGTGACCAGCGCCTTGGCGTCGAAGGAGGACGGCTCCTCCATGGCGGTCAGCGCGAGCAGCTGGAGCAGGTGGTTCTGGATGACGTCGCGGGCGGCGCCGATGCCGTCGTAGTAGCCGGCCCGGCCGCCGATGCCGATGTCCTCGGCCATCGTGATCTGTACGTGGTCGACGTAGGACCTGTTCCACAGCGGCTCGAACATCGTGTTGGCGAAGCGCAGCGCCAGGATGTTCTGGACCGTCTCCTTGCCCAGGTAGTGGTCGATCCGGAAGACGTCGGACGGCCGGAAGACCTGGTGGACGACCTGGTTGAGCTCCTGGGCGGTCGCCAGGTTGTTGCCGAACGGCTTCTCGATGACGGCGCGCCGCCAGGAGTCGCCCTCGCCCTGCGACAGCCCGTGTTCCTTGAGCTGCTGCACGACGGTGGGGAAGAACTTGGGCGGCACCGACAGGTAGAAGGCGAAGTTGCCTCCCGTGCCGCGTGCCTTGTCCAGCTCGTCGATCGTCGCCTTCAGCGTCCGGAAGGCGTCGTCGTCGGAGAAGTCACCGGAGACGAAGCGGAAGCCCTGGGCGAGCTGCTGCCAGACCTCCTCGCGGAACGGGGTCCGCGCGTGCTCCTTGACCGCGTCGTGGACGACCTGGGAGAAGTCCTCGTCCTCCCAGTCCCGCCGGGCGAAGCCGACGAGCGAGAATCCCGGCGGCAGCAGTCCGCGGTTGGCGAGGTCGTAGACGGCAGGCATCAGCTTTTTACGGGACAGATCGCCTGTGACGCCGAAGATGACCAGGCCGGACGGCCCCGCGATACGCGGGAGCCGCCGGTCCGATGCGTCACGCAGCGGATTGCTGCTGGTCAATTCAGGCCTCCGGGGGAGCGAGGCGCTTCAGCTCCGCCTCGGTGGACTTCAGGAGGTCGGTCCAGGACTTCTCGAACTTCTCCACGCCCTCGTCCTCGAGGAGCTGCACGACCTCGTCGTACGAGATCCCGATCTTCTCGAGCGCGTCCAGGTCGGCCTTCGCCTGCTCGTAGCGGCCGCGCACCGTCTCGCCGCTGATCTCGCCGTGGTCGGCGACGGCGTCGAGAGTGGAGTGCGGCATGGTGTTGACCGTGCCCGGGGCGACGAGTTCGTCGACGTACAGGGTGTCCTTGTACGCCTTGTCCTTGACGCCGGTGGAGGCCCACAGCGGGCGCTGCCGGTTGGCGCCGTCCTTCTCCAGGGCGGCCCAGCGCTCGGAGCCGAAGACCTCCTCGTACGCCTGGTAGGCGAGCCGGGCGTTGGCGATGGCGGCCTTGCCGCGCAGCGCCTTGGCCTCGTCGGTGCCCATGCCGTCCAGCCGCTTGTCGATCTCGGTGTCGACGCGGGAGACGAAGAAGGACGCCACCGACTCGATCGTGGCGAGGTCCAGGCCCGCGGCCTTGGCCTTCTCCAGACCGGTGAGGAAGGCGTCCATCACCGCGCGGTAGCGCTCCAGGGAGAAGATCAGCGTGACGTTGACGCTGATGCCCCGGGAGATGACCTCGGTGATCGCGGGAAGGCCCGCCTCGGTCGCCGGGATCTTGATGAAGGTGTTCGGCCGGTCCACGAGCCAGGCGAGCTGCTTGGCCTCGGCGACGGTGGCGTGCGTGTTGTGCGCCAGCCGCGGGTCGACCTCGATGGAGACCCGGCCGTCGCGGCCGTCGGTCGCGTCGTACACCGGACGCAGCACGTCCGCGGCGTCGCGGACGTCCGACGTGGTGATCATCCGGACCGCTTCCTCCACCGTCACCCGGCGGACCGCGAGGTCGGAGAGCTGCTGCTCGTACCCCTCGCCGCCGGAGATCGCCTTCTGGAAGATCGTCGGGTTGGTCGTGACGCCGACGAGGTGACTGGAGTCCATCAGCTCCGCGAGGTCACCGGAGGTGATGAACGAGCGGGACAGGTCGTCCAGCCAGATCGCCACACCCTCGTCGGAGAGGCGCTTGAGTGCGTCTGCCATGAAAATTGCATCTCCTACTTGATTGTCTACAGGCGTCAGCGACCGGCGGCTTCGAGAGATTCCCGAGCCGCGGCCTCCACGGCCTCTGCGGTCAGACCGAACTCGCGGTACAGCACCTTGTAGTCGGCGGAGGCGCCGAAGTGCTCCAGCGACACGATCCGCCCGGCCTCGCCGACATACCGGTGCCAGGTGAGGGCGATGCCCGCCTCGACCGCCACCCGGGCCTTGACGGACGGCGGAAGCACGCTGTCCCGGTACCCCTGGTCCTGCTCCTCGAACCACTCGGTCGACGGCATCGACACGACGCGCGCCGGGACGCCGGAGGCCTGGAGCCGCTCGCGCGCCTCGACGGCCAGCTGCACCTCGGAGCCGGTGCCGATCAGCACGACCTGCGGGGTGGTGGGCCGCCCGTCCGCGTCCTCGGCCTCGAAGAGGACGTAGCCGCCCTTGGCGGCGTCGTCGTTCGCCTCGTAGGTCGGGACGTTCTGCCGGGTGAGCGCCAGGCCGTGCGGGGCGGGCTTCGCGGTGTGCCGGCGGACGATCTCGCGCCAGGCGGTCGCCGTCTCGTTGGCGTCGGCCGGGCGGACCATGTTCAGGCCCGGGATGGCGCGCAGCGCGGCCATGTGCTCCACCGGCTGGTGGGTCGGGCCGTCCTCGCCGAGGCCGATCGAGTCGTGCGTCCAGACGTAGGTGACCGGCAGCTTCATCAGCGCGGCGAGCCGGACGGCGGGGCGCATGTAGTCGGAGAACACCAGGAAGGTGCCGCCGTAGATGCGGGTGTTGCCGTGCAGCGCGATGCCGTTCATGGTCGAGCCCATGGCGTGCTCGCGGATGCCGAAGTGCACCGTGCGGCCGTAGGGGCTGGCCTCCGGCAGCGGGTTGCCGGCCGGCAGGAAGGACGAGGTGGGGTCGATCGTGGTGTTGTTCGAACCCGCGAGGTCGGCGGAGCCGCCCCACAGCTCGGGCAGCACGGCGCCCAGGTGCTTGAGGACCTCACCCGAGGCCTTGCGGGTCGCGACGTCCTTGCCGGACTCGAACACCGGCAGCTTCTGCTCCCAGCCCTCGGGCAGTTCGCCCGCGGAGATCCGGTCGAACTCGGCGGCCCGCTCCGGGTTGGCCGAACGCCACTCCTGGAGGCGCTTGTCCCACGCGGAGTGCTCCTCGCGGCCCCGGTCCACGGCCTTGCGGACGTGCGCGAAGACCTCGTCGTCGACCTGGAAGTGCTGCTCCGGGTCGAAGCCCAGCACCCGCTTGGTCGCCGCGACCTCCTCCGCGCCGAGTGCCGAGCCGTGCGAGGCCTCGGTGTTCTGCGCGTTCGGCGCGGGCCAGGCGATGATGGTGCGGGCGGCGATCATCGAGGGGCGCTCGGTCTCGGCCTGCGCCGCCTTGAGCGCCGCGTGCAGCGCCTGCACGTCGAAGTCGCCGTTCGCCGACTGCTCGATGCGCTGGACGTGCCAGCCGTACGCCTCGTAGCGCTTCAGCACGTCCTCGGAGAGGGCGGTGGCGGTGTCGCCCTCGATCGAGATGTGGTTGTCGTCGTAGAGCGCGACGATGTTGCCGAGCTTCTGGTGGCCGGCCAGCGAGGACGCCTCCGCGGAGATGCCCTCCTCCAGGTCGCCGTCGGAGACGATCGCCCAGATGGTGTGGTCGAACGGGGAGGTCCCCTCGGGGGCCTCCGGGTCGAACAGACCGCGCTCGTAGCGCGCGGCCATCGCCATGCCGACGGCGTTGGCGATGCCCTGGCCGAGCGGGCCGGTGGTCGTCTCGACCCCGGTCGTGTGGCCGTACTCCGGGTGCCCGGGGGTCTTGCTGTCCCAGGTCCGGAAAGCCTTCAGATCGTCCAGCTCCAGGCCGTAACCCGCCATGAACAGCTGGATGTAGAGCGTCAGGCTGGAGTGGCCGGGGGAGAGCACGAACCGGTCGCGGCCGGTCCAGTCCGCGTCCGAGGGGTCGTGCCGCATGAGCTTCTGGAACAGCAGGTAGGCGGCCGGGGCGAGGCTCATGGCCGTGCCCGGGTGGCCGTTACCGACCTTCTGCACGGCGTCCATGGCCAGCACCCGGACGGTATCGACAGCCCGCTGGTCCAGTTCGGTCCACTCGAGATCGGTGGTGGTCGGCTTAGTGCTCACCCTGAGTCAGGGCTCCTCTCCACAAGGTCGCAATGCCGGTGACTTGCCCACCGGGCGTAGTCGAGCCTATCTCGCGCGCACGTGCGTTTTTTCGACTGTCCACCAGCTGAAAACAACCGGCGGACCGGTTGCCCGCGGTAACCGGAATCGTGGTGACGCGTTTCCGTCCCGCGGGTGAACACCCGCCTCCCAGCGTGCCCGCCGCCGTGCGCCTTCGCCTGTCGGGCTATCCATACGGACGGCGCGCGGCCGCCGCTCAACACGGTGACCCCGGGGAGGGGCGGGTAATCCCCTGCGTCTAGAGTGGCGTGGTAAGCGCAAGTCCTGCCCGGGCGGACGCCCGGCGGGTTTGCTGGTCTTCCAGCGGCTCAGCCGCCGATGTCATTTCAACCAGGGGTGTGCGTGACGGCCGTCGATTCCCGTCCTGTGCGGATGCCCGTGATGGGTCCCGGCTACCGGCCGCTGGACTCCCGGGTCAAAGCGTTCGTCGCCCTGACGAAGCCGCGCGTCATCGAACTGCTGCTGATGACGACCGTGCCGGTGATGTTCCTGGCCGCCGAGGGGGTCCCGGACCTCTGGCTGGTGCTCGTCACCTGCGTCGGCGGTTATCTGTCGGCCGGCGGCGCCGGGGCGTTCAACATGTACATCGACCGGGACATCGACGCGATGATGGACCGCACCGCGCAGCGCCCGCTGGTCACCGGTGTCGTCTCGCCGCGGGAGTGCCTGGTCTTCGCGACCGCGCTCGCCGTCATCTCCACCGCCTGGTTCTGGGTGCTGGTCAATCCGCTCTCCGCGATGCTGTCGCTGGGCGCGCTCCTCTTCTATGTCGTCGTCTACACGATGTGGCTCAAGCGGCGCACCGCGCAGAACATCGTCTGGGGCGGCATCGCCGGCTGCATGCCGGTCTTCATCGGCTGGTCCGCGGTGACGAACGAGGTCTCCTGGGCCGCCCTCGTCCTCTTCCTCGTCATCTTCTTCTGGACACCGCCGCACTACTGGCCGCTGTCGATGAAGGTGAAGGACGACTACGAGCGGGTCGGCGTGCCGATGCTCCCGGTCGTCGCGGGCAACAAGGCCGTCGCCCGGCAGATCGTCCTCTACAGCTGGGTGATGGTCGGCGTCTCGCTGCTGCTCCAGCCGCTGGGCTACACCGGCTGGTTCTACACCCTGGCCGCCGCCGCGCTCGGCGCCTTCTGGCTCAAGGAGGCACACGGCCTCCACAGCCGGGCCGCCGCCGGGATCACCGGTGCCAAGCTCAAGGAGATGCGGCTCTTCCACTGGTCCATCACCTATGTGTCGCTGCTCTTCGTGGCCGTCGCGGTGGACCCCTTCCTGCGCTGACCCGGGTGCGTTCCCGCGCGCCGGCCCGGGCGTACGCCGTTCGGGGCCGGGTTTCCCGTACGGCGCGGACGGGGCTCCGTGGGTACGGCCCGTCGCCCGTTGATCTACCCGTGGGTAGCATCCTGTCCATGGCAGACACCAAGCAGGACGAGGACACGCAGGCGGCCCCGGCGGCGGGTGCCGGGGGCTCCGCGGGCGACCGGAGGGCCGCACGGCGGGCCGCCAAGCTCGCCCGTGAGATCACCGCCTTCGCCGGGCGCCACGGCGGCGCCGAGGGCCAGCTCGCCCATCTCGGGCAGGTGGGCACCCGCATCGTGCTCGTCGGGGAGGACGGCGGCTGGGGCGACCTCGTGGCCCCTTCGCACGCCGTCGCGCGGAGCGCCGCGGAGAAGGCGGGCATCACCCTGCACGAGAACTTCGACGGCGACCTCGCGGCGAAGGTCCGCACCGGCCCGTACGAGTGGTCGCGGATGGCGGGCATCCAGGTGGGCGGCCCGTCCAACGACTGAGGGCACGGGCCCGGCGGTGACAGCGGGCCGTCCGGGCACCGGGCGCCCCGACGGGGCCGTCCGCGCCGGCAGTCTTTCCGCGTTGTACGGGCGCGGGCTGTCCCGTCGGGGCGCCCGGAGCAGCCAGGCACCCGGACCCGGACGCCCCGCCGGAGCCGTCAGACGGCGGCCGTGACCGCCGTGTCCGCGCGCGGGGCCGCTCCGGCGGCGGAGGAGTCCGGCCGTTCCCGGAGCGAGAGCAGGACCCGCACCACGCCGACCCACACCAGGCAGGACCCGAGCATGTGCAGGCCCACCAGGACCTCCGGCAGCTCGGTGAGGTACTGGACGTAGCCGATGCCGCCCTGCGCGAGCAGCACCAGCATCAGCGCGCCGGTCATCCGCCGCGGCCGCGCGGGGGCGTCCAGCACCCGGAGTACCAGCCACAGTGCGGCGGTCAGCAGGACCACGGCCCAGGCGAGCAGTGCGTGCAGCCGGGTCACGGTCTCCCAGTCCACGCCCATCCGCGGCACCTCGCTGCTGTCGCCCGCGTGCGGACCGGCGCCGGTGACGACCGTCCCCGCCACGATCAGCAGCCCGGCGACGACCGCCATCACCCAGGCCAGCTGCCGCACCCGGGGCCCGACGAGCACGCGCGGCGCGCCGTTCCCCTCCCGGCTGCGGTGCCAGGTGATCGCGGTGATGGTGAGCAGCGCGGTGGCGGCCAGGAAGTGCCCGGCGACGGTGTACGGGTTGAGTTCGGTGAGCACGGTGATGCCGCCGACGATGCCGTTGGCCATGACTGCCCAGAACTGCGCCCAGCCGAGGCGGGTCAGGTCGTGGCGCCACGGCTTGGCGGACCGGGCCGCGAGGATCGCCCAGCCGACGGCCGCGGACAGCACGTACGTCAGCATCCGGTTGCCGAACTCGATGGCGCCGTGCAGCCCCATCTCGCGGGTGGCGATGAGGCTGTCGCTCGAACACTTGGGCCAGGTCTCGCAGCCCAGGCCGGAGCCGGTCAGCCGGACGGCGCCGCCGGTGACCACGATGACCACGCTCATCAGGAGCGCGGCGAAGGCAGCCCGCCGGACCGTCGCCTGCGACGGGGTCCACCGGGCGGCGAGGAAGGCGAGCGGGTTGCGTACGACTGCGGGCACTTTCGACACGGCAACCATCGTAAGCAACCCCTTGTGCTTGTTTTCACGAGGGGGGCTCCCGGGCGGAAGCGGGTGGTCCGGGGCGCGGTCGGTCCGGACCACCCGCCCGGCTGCGGTCCGCCGCTCCGCCGTCGCACCGGCGAGCCTCCGAAGCGGGAGGCCGGTGGTCACGGAGCCCGGCAGCGGTGTGGCGCGGCGGCCGGGCCGCCGCGCCACGGGTGCGGTGTCCCGGGCGTACGAGGTCAGCTGACCCAGATGTTGGAGCGGCCGCTGCTCTGGTAACCCTCGGTAGCCATGATCATGTAGTAGTTGAAGTTGCCGAGGCTCATGCCGGCGCGGGACCAGGCGTCGAAGTGGTTGCCCGTGGTGATGACCCCGCTCATGCTCTTGGACTGCCGGACGCTCCAGAACTGCGGGAAGGTCTTGTTGTCGCCTTCGATGGACGGCTTGTTGTACCGCATCGTGTGGTACATGTCGTACGTGCCGCCGTTGCTGGACATGGTGCCCTTGTGCGTCCCCGTGGGTCTGTAGGTGCCCCAGTTCTCGATGATGTAGTACTCGACGAGCGGGTTGGAGGTCCAGCCGTAGAGGCACAAGTAGGCGTTGCCGGACGGCTGGAAGTTGCCCGAGTAGTTGACGTTCCGGCGGCTGCCGTTGCTCCATCCCTTGCCGCAGACGAAGTTGCCGGTGTTGCTCCACTGGGTGCTGTAGTTGCCGCCGGCCTTGAGGGTCATGGAGGTCGACCCGCCGCCGTCGGTCCAGAACGAGTAGTAGTAGCCCTCGTGGTTGCCGGTCTGGTTCGTGGTGATCGTCGTGTCCGCGTGGGCGGTGCCGGGCAGTATCAGCCCGGAGGCGCCGCCGACGGCCAGGGCCCCGGCACCGCCGAGGATGCTCCTGCGGCTGATGGGGCGGCGGGCGGGGGAGTTGTCCATGTGCACGCTTCCTCCTCGGGAAGGCTGGCGCGAAGCCAGGCAGCGTTGTGCGACCCCGTGGGTCTGCCGGCGGCCGGGGTGGCGGCCACCGCGCGGCGTCGTCCAACGTCGGTGGGGATTGGCCGGTCCTCGTGCGGCTCGGACCGGACAAGCGGGTCACGCTGAGTGACCCGGCATCACAGGGGGTTGAGGACTGTGACGCCGACTCAGTGTTGGCCCGGCTCCGTGACTAGTCAACAGTTCTCGCAAAGATTCCGGAAGGATCGCCCTGGCCGAAAACCAGCTGACAACACGTCACTGCTGGTCAAGTGGGTTGAGTGGTGAATCAAACTCCGGATCATTGCTTGAAGGGGGCAATCGCAAGATCAAATATCGGTGATTTCGGTCAGTGGGACCGAAAGTTTCCGGAATAACTTCCGGGGTGGCTGGAGAGAAGCGGGAGCCGCCGGACGGGCTCCTCCCGCGGACGCCCGCACCGGCAACCCGGCACTTCCGTTCGTGATCAGTCCCCCGGAGCGGCATGCCCGGCGGCGCAAGCGCCCCCTGTACGGGACACGGCCGGGGCGGGCGTGCGCTCAGCGCCTCGTCTCGTACCTGGTCAGCACCACGCCGCCGGGGAACGTCCGCGTCTCCACCAACTTCAGGTTCACCCAGCTGTCCAGCGCGGCGAAGAAGGGCGTGCCGCCGCCCACCAGCACCGGATGGGTGGCGATCACGTACTCGTCGATCAGCCCGGCCCGCATGGCCGCCCCGGCGAGCGTCGCGCCGCCGATGCCCATCGGGCCGCCGTCCTCCGCCTTGAGCCGGGAGATCTCGGCGACCGCGTCGCCGGTGACCAGGCGGGTGTTCCAGTCGACCTTGCCGATCGTCGAGGAGAACACCACCTTCGGCGTGTCCCGCCAGTTCCGCGCGAACTCGATCTCCGCCGGGGTGGCGCCCGGCCGCTGGTCGCCGGTCGGCCAGTAGGAACTCATCGTCTCCCACAGCTTGCGCCCGTACAGCGACAGGCTGCTCGCCCGCTCCTGGTCGAGCCACCACTGGAACAGCTCGTCGCTCGGCGGCCCGCTCCAGCCGATGTCGTCGCCCGCCGCGGCGATGTAGCCGTCCAGGGTCAGGTTCATGCCGTAGACCAGTTTCCGCATGGCGCCAGCCTTTCGCGAGGGGGACTCGTGGGTATGGACCGGCGCCGTGCGGGAAACTCATCGGTGCCCGCTCCGGGCTCACGGACAGCCTCGTGGGCGGGGCTCGATGCGACGTACTCGCCGGCTCGGGCACCCGGCGGATTCGGGCTCGCCCCTGTACGGCAGCAGCCCGCGGGCGAACCGGACCTGGGCCTCAACCGCGACCAGGCCGCTCAACCGCAATCAGGCCGCTCAACCGCGACCAGGCCGCCGAAGGAGCGGATCACCGACTCGGCTCGCGGGCAGGACGCTCGCCGAGGACCCGTAATCGTCGGGGCGGCCCCGTTTCCGTCGGGGCGGCCCCGTTTGCGTCGGGTCGGCGGTCGGCGGTCGGTGGCGGGTAGGCCGGTGGTGGGCGCGGGCCCGGGGCGTCAACGGCCGGCCCGTATTTCCCGTTCCGGGTCCGGCATGGTGCCGAGCACCACGCCGGTCTCCAGCTCGTCGCAGGTGGTCACGCGCGGAACCAGACCCGCGCGGGCCATCGCCTCGGCGGTGTACGGGGCCTGACGCTCACTCGTCTCGATCAGCAGGCAGCCGCCCGGTGCGAGCCACCTGGGCGCCTCCGCCGCCACCCGCCGCTGGATCTCGACACCGTCCGCGCCGCCGTCGAGCGCCGCCCGCGGCTCGTGCACCCGGGCCTCCGGCGGGAGCAGGCCGATTGCCCGGGTGGGGACGTACGGCGCGTTGGCGACGAGTACGTCGACACGACCGCGCAGCCCCGCGGGCAGCGGCTCGTAGAGGTCGCCCTCGTACACCTGCCCGGAGGCGGCCGCGGTGTTGCGGCGGGCGCAGCGGACCGCGGCGGGATCGATGTCGGCCGCGTACAGCTCCGTGCGGCCGACGGCGGCGGCGAGGGCGGCGCCCACCGCTCCCGAGCCGCAGCAGAGATCGAGCACGACGGGTGCGGGGCGGCGCGGCGCCCCACCGGTGCCCGCGGTTCCGCCGTCCGCCCGGCGCCGCACGTGCTCGGCGGCCTGCCGGACCAGGAACTCGGTACGGCGCCTTGGCACGAACACGCCGTGGTCCACGGCGATCCGCAGCCCGCAGAACTCCGCCCAGCCGAGGATGTGTTCCAGCGGCAGGCCGGCGACGCGCCGTTCGACCATGGCGGCGAGGTCGTCCGCCGTACGCGCGGTGGAGACCAGCAGCCGTGCCTCGTCCTCGGCGAAGACACATCCGGCCGCACGGAGCCTGGCCACGACGGCGGACGGCGGCAGCAGCTCCGAGGCGGCGGGCGCGGGGGAGGCGGGGCCGCGGAAGCCGGGCGCGGAGGCGGCGGGCGCGGGCGAGCCAGGTGCGGACGAGGAGGGCGTCCGCGCGGCGGAGGAGGGAGGCGAAGGGGCCGGCGACGGGCCCGGCGGAGAGGAAGCGGGCCGCCTCGAAACCGACGGTGTGGAAGCCGGGGGGCGGTAAGCCGACGGCGTGGAAGCGGGCGAGGCGGAGGACAGCGGGGATGGTGAAGCCGACATGGGAGACGCGAGCCTTTCGAATACCGAAGGGCGCTCTCGCGGGTCGCCTGTGCCTACGGGACCGCGCTGGTGGGAGACGAGAGCACCCGGACTGCCGCAGCGGTAATGGGTCTCACCTCCTCGGTCGGTTCCTGGCCGGAAGCGGCAACAGTACCCGATCGGACGGCCCCGGGCACAGCGGCGCCCGGCCTGTCCGCCCCTGCCGGTCGCTGTGTCAACCGGCCACCGGTCACGGCCGGATGGGGCCCTCGGGGCCAGTCCTTCCGCAGTTCGGCGAGGCGGGCCAGGTCGTCGCGCATCTGCTCCGAGCGCGCCTCCGCGTCCGCATCGGCGCACGCCGTACGGCATGGCACGGAGCGGGCCGATTCCGGCCCTGCGGTGCGCCCGCCCCCGGTGCGCCCGCCGCCCGGTGCGCCCGCCCCCACGGGCGGCCGTGAGCGGGCCGCCGTGAGCGGGGACGGGCGCGCGAGGCTGCCACCGCGGGGAGCGGGGCACGGTCAGCCGCCGGCGACCGCCGGGATGATGGTGATCTCGGCCCCGTCGGGCGTGCCGGCGCGAAGACCGCCGGTGAACCGGACGTCGTCGTCATTGACGTACACGTTGACGAAGCGCCGGAGCCTGCCCTGGTCGTCCAGCACCCGGCCGGAGATTCCCGGGTGCTCCTTCTCCAGGAAGTCGATCACTTCGGACAGCGTGTCACCGACGGCGGGGACGACCGCTCGGCCGCCGGTGTGGGAGCGCAGAATCGTCGGGATGCGAACGGTCACGTTCATACGGGGCCTGCCTCTCGGAACGAGCGTCGCGGAACTGACGCGGATCGGGTCGGAAACGGGCGGAAGCGAATCGGGAACGGGCGGGAGCCGGTGGAGAACGGGCGGGAGCCGGTGGGGAACGGGCGGGAACCGGCGGGAACGGGCAGGGAAGTGAACGGCGGAGGAGTCTCCGTGACGGAGCCGGAACCGGAGCGCGGACTGAACCCGCCCCGGAACGGGAGCCGGAGCCGGACCCGGACAGAATCCGGAGTCGGAGCCGCAGCCGGAACCGGGACCGGAACCGGGACCGGAGCCGGAACCGGAGCCGGGACCGGGACTGAAGCCGGACCCGGACTGAAGCCAAGATCCGGACTGTGGCCGGATCGGGAACCGGAACCGAACCGGCAGGCTGAACCCGGCCCGGAGCCGAGGCCGGCAGGACCGGTCCCGGGCCGCCGGCCGGGGCTCAGCCGGACCGGTGGCGTCTGGCCGCGAGCAGCACCCGGCGGTGCGCCTGTTCGGTGCCCACCGAGATCCGCACGCCCATGTCCGCGTACGCCCTGACACGCACCCCGGCCTCCAGGGCCGAGGCGGCGAAACGTTCCGAGGACGGACCGAGCGGGAGCCAGACGAAGTTCCCCGCCGAGGGCGTGGGCACCAGCCCCTCGGCGCCGAGGTCGTCCTCCAGCGCGCCGCGCAGCCGCCGGATCGTGGCGATTCTCGCGGTGAGTGCCTCCTGCTGCTGGAGCGAGGCCACGGCCGCGCGCTCCCCGGTCCGTGTGATGGAGAACGGGATGACGGTCTTCCGGGCACGGTGCACGATCTCCGCGGAGGCGAAGGCGTAACCGACCCGCAGCCCGGCCAGCCCGTGTGCCTTGGAGAAGGTCCGCAGCAGGACCACGTTGCCGTAGTCGCGGATGGGAGTCAGGTCCCGCTGGTCCTCCTCCGCGTCGAACTCCGTGTACGCCTGGTCCAGGACGGCCACCACATGGGACGGGAGGCCGTCGAGGAACCGGCGCAGCGCGGGGCGGGTGATGCGGCTGCCCGTCGGGTTGTGCGGGGAGCACAGGATCACGGCCCGGGTCCGGGAGTTCACCTTCTCCAGCAGCCGCGGCAGGTCGTGGTCCCCGGAGGCGGTGAGCGGCACCGGGACACCCCGGGCGCCGCTGACCGCGATCAGCAGGGGGTAGGCGTCGAAGCCGGGCCAGGCGTAGAGCACCTCGTCGCCCGCGCCGCACAGGACGAGGAGGAGTTGCTGGAGGACTCCGGCGCTGCCGGGCCCGACCAGGGTCTCCTCCGCCCCGGCCCCGAAGTGCTCGGCGAGGCGGAGCCGCAGGGTGTGGGCGGTCGGGTCCGGGTAGAGGTTGACATCCGTCCCGATCCGGCGCAGTGCCTCGGCCACCGCGGGCAGGGGGGAGATCATGACCTCGTTGTTGGACAGGTCCAGGATCTCGTCGGCCGCGTCCCGCCGGCCGCCCTCGCCGGCGCGGTACGCGGAGAACCGGTCGAGCTCCGAGGCCCTCAGCGCGGGGGATGGGCCGGTACGACTCGTCGACATCGGCTGCTGCCTTCCGGGTAGTTCACGGGTGCGGGCGCGGGCGCGGAACGGGCACCGGCCGGGAAGCGCGGTGATCCGCCGGGAGACCCCTTCACGGGCGCCCCCCTCGCGAGCCGGCCACGGTGGCGTCGACGGGCTCCGGCCAGGCAGCGAAGCGGCGCAGCCCGTACAGCAGCGGCGTGCCCTCCACCTGCGAGATCCGGTCCACCTCACCGAGCACGAGGGCGTGGTCGCTGATCCGCTGGATGCCGCTGACCCGGCACTCCGTCACCGCGAACGCGTCACCGGTCAGCCAGGGCAGCCCGGACGACGACTGCTTCCACTCCACCAGCGAGAACCGGTTCGGGGCGGGCCCGGAGAACACCTCGGCCGCGTGCCGGCCGCCCTCGTGCAGCAGGTTGACGGCGAACGCGCCGTGGGACGTCACGGCGTCCAGCGTGGCGCTGCCGGTGCGCATGCAGACGAGCAGCGTCGGCGGGCTCACGGTGACGCTCGCGATCGAGGAGCACGTCATGCCCCGTGGCGCGCCCTCCCCGTCCAGGCTGGTCACGACCGCGATCCCGGTGGGGAACGCGCTCATCAGGTCGCGGTACCGCTGCCCGCTGCTCATGAGACACCGTGTAACTGCCGGAGCAGTTCATAGGTGGACGGCAGCGAGTCGGCCGTTTCCCGCTGCCTCTTCTTGATGTCGGCGAACAGCAGGTCGGCCTGGGCGGCCGACTGCGGCTTGTAGGCCAGCAGGGGCAGCGGTGCGCGCGGCATCAGGCCCAGCCCCGCGAAGATGCAGTAGTAGCTGCCGTTCGTCCAGAAGTTGCGGAACTCGGCCTCGAAGTTGCCGTAGTAGGTGCTCTCGTCGGTGACGGGCAGGTTGACCGGCAGGCCGGCGCGGTAGGTCTCGATCTTGTCCTTGATGCCGTCGGCGAGCACCAGCTCCTTGTTGGCCTGCCAGAACGGCGTGTCCGTCCGCGGCGACAGGGAGTAGTGCGCCTGGAGGAAGTCGCGGGTGTCGTCGAACATCTCCTGGATCTCGCGGTTGAACCGGTCGATGATGACCTTGTCGAAGGTCTTGTCGGGGAAGTGCTTGGCCAGCATGTGGATGGCCGCGTAGATGAAGTAGATGCCGCTGGACTCCAGTGGTTCCACGAAGCACGAGGCCAGGCCGACGCTGACGCAGTTGCGCACCCATGCCCTGCGGTTCCGCCCCACCCGGAAGCGCACGTGGTTGAACTCGGTGTGGTCCGGGTCCAGCCCCCACAGCTTCGAGAACGCCAGGGTGGCCTCGTCCTGGCCGGTGAAGTCGCGGGAGTAGACGTAGCCGGTGCCGAAACGTCCCAGCATCGGGATCTTCCACGTCCAGCCGGACGGCATGGCGATCGAGGAGGTGTAGGGCTCGACGCCGTTCTTCTCGTCGTCGTGCGGCACGGCCGTGGCCACCGCGCTGTTGCACAGCAGGTGGTCGCTCATGTCGACGAACGGCTCCTCCATGGCCTTGTTGATCAGCAGCCCGCGGAAGCCGGAGCAGTCGATGAACAGGTCACCCTTGAGCAGCTGCCCGGACTTGGTGCGCAGAGCGGTGATGAAGCCCCGCTCGTCGGTGAGCACTTCGGTCATCTCGTCCTGTACGTGGACGACCGCCTGCTTGGTGACCGCGAAGTCGCGCAGATACGCGGCGACCTTGGCGGCGTCGAAGTGCCAGGCGTAGTTGGTCGCCCTGCTCATGTCCAGCCACCGGGGCGCCTTCTTGGCGTCCATGATCGCGGTGTCGACGAAACAGGCGTCGTCGAACGCTTCGTTCGTCTCGCCCCGGAGCGCCTTGGCCGCCCAGTAGTGGGACAGCGGGATCCGGTCGGCGGACGGCAGCAGGCCGAACGGGTGGTGGAAGGTGTCCGGGCGCCCGTCGTCGCGGGTCCGCGGCTGCGGGCTGCCGGGGCCGGGCGTGCGCCAGTTGATGAACTTGACGGCCATCTTGAAGCTGGCGTTGCACTCGCGCATCCACTCCTCCTCGGGGATGCCGAGGTAGTCGAAGAACGCGCGCTGCAGATTGGGGACGGTCGCCTCGCCCACGCCGATCCGCGGGATAGAGGGGGCCTCCAGGACCGTGATGTCGACCGTCCGCTGGAGGGCCTTGCCGAGATAGGAGGCGGCCATCCAGCCCGCGGTGCCACCGCCGAGGATGACGACCGACTTGATGCGGTTGTCCATGTTGTCTCCTGAGGGATTCGGAATGCCTGTCCGAAGTGCTCCGGAACCGATGTCCCGGCCGGTGCGGATCCGGCCGCCGGCCGCTGTGCTCCCGGGGGTCAGGAGCGGAGCAGGCCGCGCCCGCGCAGTTCCGCGACGACCGTGTCGGTCAGTCCCGCGGCGCGGGCCTCGGCGGGGGAGAGCGAGGTGGGGATGCTCTGCTCGAACGAGAACACGTCGTCCGGGTCGTAACGGCGCTTGACGTCCATGAGTCCGGGCAGGTTCCCGCCGTAGTAGGCGTGGAGCCAGTCGGCCAGGTCGCGGTCCGGGCTGTTGACGTAGGCGCCACCGGTCATGAAGCCGTGCAGCTCCTCGCGGGTCGCGGTCAGCCAGTCGAGGTGCTCGCTGTCGTGCGCGGAGTCCTTCCAGTGCCCGAGGTACTCCACGCAGATGGGCGCGTCCCGGTGCGCGAACGACGAGCGCTTCGCGGGCGCGTTGTCCAGCACCGCGCCGCCGAGTCCGTACAGCCCCGTCTTGACGCCGGCCGGCGCGTCCCGGTGCCGGCGTTCCAGGATCTCCAGGGCCTCGGTGCCGAGCGGGCCGCCGGCGAGCGCGGGCACGAACTTCGCCCGGATCGAGGGGACCGGTTCGGTGAACGTGCCCACGCTCTCCGCGTACGGCACCGTGCGGACGACGGAATCGCGCGGCGGGTGCTTTCCGACCAGCGGCCGGAGGATCGACTCCAGCTCCCGCGCCGGCCCCTCGAACAGCCCGGTGGACATGACCGTTCCGGTGGAGCCGGGCAGGAACGCGAACCGGGCGTTCACGCGCGTGTCCGCCCGGAGGATCCAGTGCTGCCAGGTGTCGAGGACGCCGATGCCGCCGTTCCAGTCCCACTCCAGCGTGAAGAGCGTCACCTCGGAGACCGGCCGCATCTCGAAGGTGTACGACGTGACGATTCCGTAGTTCCCGCCGCCGCCGCCACGGCAGGCCCACATCAGCTCCGGGTGCGAGGAGTCGTCGACCTCCAGGATCCGGCCCCGGGCGTCGACCAGGGTGAGCCCCACCAGGCTGTCGATGAGCAGGCCGCGGGAGCGCACGAGCATCCCGATGCCGCCGCCGAGCACGTGCCCGCCGATGCGGATGTCGGGGCAGACGCCGGCCGGGATGGTGCCGCCGACGGCGGCCAGAGTCGCGTAGACCTCACCGAGCAGGACACCGGGACCGGTCGTCGCCCGGGTCCGGTCGTTGTTGACGCCTATCGACGCCAGCTTCGACAGATCGATGACGACGCCGTCGTCCACACTGCAGAAGCCCTCGCTGTTGTGACCGCCGGACCTGATGCGGAACGGCAGCCCCCGGTCCCGTACATGCGTGACGGCGGCCGCCGTCTCCTCGGCGTTCCGGGGGTAGAACACCGCCCGGGGCCGGAAGTCGAAACGCTCGTTCCAGATGTGCCGTGCCTGCTCGTAGTCCGGATCGGCCTGTGTCACCACAGTGCCGACGTGCTGCGGGTGTTCCTCCATGCTGCCTCCACTGTCGGACTGCCGGACGACTCGTCAAAACCGGACGACTCGCCGAAACGGGGAGCCGCCGGGTCAGCCGGCCCCGCTGTGGCCCCGCGCGAAGAACCTGATGGCCATTCCCCTGACCTTCGGGGACGGGGCGTCGGAGGCGGGCGGGCACCACGCGGCGTACGTGTGGGTGATGCCGTCCCCGCGGCTCTCCAGGTAGCAGATGATGTTGAGCGGCCAGCCGGCGTTGGTGAACAGGTACTCGTCCATCCGGCTGGGGCGTTCGCTGAGGGTCTCCGTGCCCCGCTCGTGGGCCGGCCCGATGCGGTGCCAGTCGGGGTGCATGTGGATCGAGCCGAGCATGTCCAGGCCGAGGGCCTCGAACCGGCGGGTGACGTCGAGGAGTTCACGGGAGTCGCACCAGAAGCCGCGCTCCCCGTCGTCGTACTGCTTGCCGAACTTCGGGACGATGTTCTCCTTGAACTCCTCCTGCGGTACGGACCCCACGGCCCGCACATTGGCGGCGAACGCGAGCTGCCGCACCACCAGAGCGTCGCCCTCGCAGGTACCGCCCAGCAGCCCGAAACTGTTGGGGCGGTGCACGCGGGAGCCGGTCCGGCCCACCGACTCCCGGCCCATGCGGTACTGCTCCAAGGCGTCCTCGACGAAGGGGGCGAACACCTCGGAATCGGCGACGACCACTTCGACGCCGTCGAAGGCGCCACCCGGCGGGGTCTGCGGGATCGCACTGTCCAGCATTGCGGTACTCCTCTCGGGGAGACGTACGGTCGTACGGTTCTGTCGCGCGGCGGACGGCACGGGTCCGCTAGACGATGCCTCCGTTGGCGCGCACGACCTGGCCGTTGATCCAGCCGCCGTGCTCGCCGGCCAGGAAGGCCACCACGTCGGCGATGTCCTCGGGGCGGCCGATCCTGCCGAGCGGGACCTGCCGGGCGAGGGCCTCGACGGCCTCCGGGGGCCGGCCGCTCAGGAACAGCTCGGTCCCGGTGGGCCCGGGGGCGACGGCGTTGACGGTGATGCCGCGCCCGGCCAGTTCCTTCGCGAGCTGGCGGGTCAGCACCTCGACCGCCGCCTTGGCCGCGTTGTAGACCGCCTGGTCCGGTACGCCCAGATGGAGCGCGGAACTGGAGAAGGTGACGATCCGCCCGCCCGGCCGTACCGCCGCCGCCGCGGCACGCAGCATGTGGAAGGTGCCGCGCAGGTTGACGTCCACCACGCGCTGGAAACTCGCGTCGTCGGTGTCGGCGAGCGGGCCGCGCGTGGCCGCGTGCGCCCCGGCGCAGACCACCACGACGTCCACGCCGCCGTAGCCGGCCTCCGCCTCGGTGAAGAGCTTCTCGGCCTCTCCCGGATCGGTGATGTCGGCGCGGACCGCCTTGGCGCGGCCGGTCCCCTCCGCGGTGATGGCGCCGACCACGGCCTCGGCGGCCGCGGCGTCGTGCGCGAAGCCGACGATCACGTCGAGGCCGGCCCCGGCGAGCCGCCGGGACGTCTCCGCCCCGATCCCGCGGCTGCCGCCGGCCACGACCGCCACCCGGCGCGGCGCGGGGGCGCTCACTGCTCACGCTCCTGGGCGAGGCGGTTCTTCTCCAGGGCGGCCCGGGCCTTCTCGGACCAGCGGGACGGTTCGGCGCCGTCGAAGCGCTGTCCGTAGGACTCCAGGAACCTGATGCGGTCCTGGGTGGGGTCGTCGACACGGTTGAGGAAGGGAAGGTCGGAGTCGACCATGTGCCGGATGGCGAGCAGCGGAACGGGACTGCGCAGCGGCCGGAAACCGGGATTGTGCAGACCGCCCTGTTCGCTGCGCGGGTGGAACTTGCCGATCATCAGGCCCGAGTCGACGAAATCCGACTTCAGCCTGCGGTGGGTCTCGTCCACCATCCGGGGGGCGTCCTCCTCGCTCACGTCGGGGAGGATCACCAGAATCGCCTTGTCCATGGCTTCCTGGCCGGAGACCGGTTCCATGTCGAGGAAGATCTGCCGGTACCGGGCTATGGTCTCGTCGACCTCGGACTCGGCGCGGTTCTCGGTGTGCACGACGACGAAGACGACCCTGTTCATGGAAAGGGCCTTTGGAATGAACGGGCAGACGGAACCGCCGCGGCCGAGGTCCGGGTGCGGTTTCGCGAGAAATTCCTCGCACCATTGCGCGACGGTCTGCACGACCGGCCATTCCTTCGCCAACCGGGCCACGTCCTGCGACCGGTAGAATGCTGGGCTCTCTTGTACGGTACTCACATCGACCTGCCTCCGGGTTACCAGGTGAGCGGGAGTTCCGCTATCGCATGGGTCATCATGTCCGGCTTCCAGACCACGCTGTCCGGGGAGACCGCGAGGCGCAGGCCGGGAAAGGCGCGGACCAGAGCGTCGTACGCCTCTTGCATCTGCACGCGGGCGAGATGCGCTCCGACGCAGTAGTGCGCTCCCTTTCCGAAAGCCATGTGCGCGTTGTCGGCCCGCTGGATGTCGAATGTGCCGGCGTCCGGGAATTTCGCGGTGTCGTGGTGTGCCGAGGAGATCAGCGGCATGACTCCCTCACCGCGCCGCACGGCGCCGGAGGGAAGTTCCACGTCATCGGTGGCGACGCGCAGGAAGCCCACGTCCGCGGGGAAGTCGTGACGGAGCGTCTCCTCGACGGCGGACGGCACCAGTCCCGGATCCGCCACCAGCCGGGCGTACTGGGCGGGCTCGCACAGCAGGCGGAACATTCCCCGCCCGATCGAGGTCATGGTCGTCTCGTGGCCGGCCAGCAGCAGTGAGCGGGCGGTGTCGCACAGCTCGGCCTCGCTGAGCCGGTCGCCGTCCTCGGTGGCCTCGATCATGGCGTCGAGCAGGTCCGTGCCCGGCCGCTCGCGGTGCTGGGCGACCAGGTCGGCGAGGTACGCGAAGAACTCGTCGCGTCCCCGGGCCCGTTCCTCCGCCATGTCGGGGGTGATGCTCATGGCCACGTACGACCAGTGGCGGAACCGGTCCAGATCGCCGTCGGCGACGCCGAGGATCTCCGCGATCACCGTGATCGGCAGCGGTTCGGCCAGGGCGGACATCAGGTCGGCGGGGCGGGGCCCGGCGGCCATGTCGTCGACGAGCCGGTGCACGATCTCACGGATCCGCGGGCGCCACTTCTCGATGCTGCGCACCGTGAACGCCCGGCTCACCAGGCGCCTGACCCGTGTGTGCCGCGGCGGGTCCATGTTGATGAGGGTGTCGCGGTCGTCGGACATGTCCGCGCCGGGCTGGAGCCGCGGGCAGCCGGGCTTGCTCAGGTCGCGGCTGAAGCGCGGGTCGCTGAGGACCGCCGCGACGTCGTCGTAGCGGACGGCGAGCCGGACGGTGTCTCCGCTGGGCAGTGTCACCTGGCCGAGCGGGTCCGACTCGCGGCGCCGGGCGCAGCCGGCCGGAACGTGCCCGAGCGGCTCTGGGGGAAAGGGAAAGTGTTCGGCGGGCATGGCGCTCAGCTTTCGAAGGTGAGGAGGGGGACGTCCCACAGCTCGGTGTGCACCGGGCGGCGCATGTCGGGGGCGACGACCTCGGTGATCAGCATCTCCGAGAGGTACTGGATCCTGGCCGAGATCAGATGGCTCGAGTAGGCGAGGGCCGCCTGCTGCTTCAGGCCGACCGTGACGTGCACGTGGGGGACGATGTCGTCCTTGTCGGGGTCGTAGGAGAAGGTGCCGCTGCCGACCGCCTCGACCTTCTGCAGATACACCGGGAGCCGCACCGGCGCCTCGGGGTCCTCGACCTTCGCGCAGGTCCCCGCGATCTCGGTCTCGGCGAACGCGGCGAGGAACATGGGGATGTACCCCTGCGTGACCTCGTTCTCCTTGCAGAATTCCGAGAGCGCCTGGAAGAAGTCCTCGTCATGGTCGAAGTTGACGCCGAAGGACCGGCCGGTCTTCAGTTCGTGCGTGCGCACAGGAGGAAATCCCTTCGTCGGGCGTGGCGGTGGATCGGTGGATTCTGTTGCGTTCCGCGGCAGTTGTGGGCCCGCTGAAGGGGCGGAGGACCGCGGCGGGAGGGAGAGGGGGCGCGGGAGGTCGGTGAGGGAGGCGGTGGTGCGCCGGGCGGCGTGCTGCCGGCCGCGGCAGCCGCGGCAGTCCGTACGGCGCGTGGCGCCGGCCCGGTGGTCGTCGGTCCCGGGCGGGGCGGGGATCAGACCTCGACGTCGAGTGCCTGGGACTGGAGCCAGGCGTTCAGGTCCAGCACCATTTCCATGCTGAGGCGCGTCACCGTGGACGCGGAGTCCTCCGCCGGCGTCGCGAGCAGTCTCTGCACCGCGTCCGTGTCGAGCAGCGGCAGCACCGGGGCCGTACCGCCCGCGACCAGCTCGGAGAGCGTTCCGCGCAGGGCCTTTCCGTACCCGGGATCCTGGGTGGCGGGGTAGGGGCTCTTGCGCCGTTCCAGGATCGACGCGGGCAGCAGGTCGGAGACGGCGGCCCGCAGCAGGCTCTTCTCGCGGCCGTCGAAGGTCTTGAATGCCCAGGGTGTGTTGAACACGTACTCGACGAGCCGGTGGTCGCAGAACGGCACCCGGACCTCCAGGCCGTGCGCCATGCTCAGCCGGTCCTTGCGGTCGAGCAGCATGTTCACGAAGCGGCTCAGATGGAGGTACGAGATCTCCCGCATCCGCCGCTCCCGGGCACTGGCCCGCGGGACGTGCGGCACCTCCGCCAGCGCTTCCTGGTACCGGTCCTTCTCGTAGGCGGTGACATCGAGCTGTTCGCGCAGCTGCGGGCTGAAGAGGTCGTCGGGGCGCTGTTTCTGCATCATGACGACGAGCCAGGGGAACGTCGGTGCCTGCACCGCCCGGGGCAGGTGGAACCAGGCGTAGCCGCCGAACACCTCGTCGGCGGACTCGCCGGAGAGAGCCACGGTCGAGTGGCCCTGGATGGCACGGAACAGCATGTACAGCGAGGTGTTCATGTCGCCGCTGAACTGCGGGTACTCCCACGCCCGCATCACGTCGGCGCGCAGCCGGGGGTCCGTGAGTTCGGCGGTGTCGAGCAGGGTGTCGGTGTGATCGGGGTTCAGGTGCCGTACCGCGTCCTGCACGAACGGCCCGTCGGGGCTGCCGCGCATCTCGTCGGGTGTGAAGTGCTCGGCGTAGCCGGCGAAGTCGACCGCGAAGGAGCGGATGTCGCCGTGTTGCAGGGCCAGGGCGGTGAGCGCGCTGGAGTCCAGGCCCCCGGAGAGCAGGCTGCACAGCGGCCGGTCGGAGACCAGCTGGCGCTCCACGATGTCGTCGAGCAGTCCGCGTACGGTGCGGACCGTCGTGTCGAGGTCGTCGGTGTGTTCGCGGGCCTCCAGCTTCCAGTACCGCCGCTTGGTCAGGCCCGTGCGCCGCACCCGGACGACTTCGCCGGGCCGCACCTCGTGCATGCCCTTGTAGAGCGACAGCCCCGGGGTCTGGGCGATGGTGAAGATCTCCCGCAGGCCGTCGGCGTCCACCGTCCGGCGGGCCTGCGGGTGGGCCAGGATCGCCTTCGGTTCGGAGCCGAACAGCAGGCCTCCGCCGGGCAGCGGGTAGTGGAAGAGCGGCTTGACGCCCATTCTGTCCCGGACCAGGAGGAGTTCCTCGCGCCGGATGTCCCACAGGGCGAAGGCGTAGATGCCGTTCAGCCGGTCGACGACGTCCTCGCCCCACTCCAGATAGCCGCGCAGGACGACCTCGGTGTCGCTGCGCGTGCGGAAGCGGTGTCCCTTCGCCTCCAGCTGGGTGCGCAGCTCCCGGAAGTTGTAGACCTCGCCGCTGTAGGTGAGGACGGCCGACTCCTCGGCCGTCATCGGCTGGAGACCGCCCTCGACGTCGATGACGGCCAGTCTGCGGTGCCCGAGCGCCGCGTGCGGGGCCAGCCAGACCCCTGCGGAGTCGGGCCCGCGTAAGACCATGGTCTCTGTCATGGCGGACGCGACGGCCCGTTCACCGGTCAGGTCGCCGGTGAAGTCCACCCATCCTGCGATGCCGCACATACGGTTTCCCATTCGTCGGATCGATCGCTGGAGCTCCGTCGTTCTCACATGCCGGCAGATACTGCCAAGGGGTATTTGGTAAATACCAATTGAGGTCGTGGGGGCGAGTTCTCATCGCGTCTCCGAGCTGCGCGTTTTCAGATTTTAGCGTTTCTGGCGTATTTCGATCCAGTCAATGGAGCCCGATGGAACGTCATTTGGCCAAGGGTGAGCGGCATGCCCGATCGGTCAGCACGAACGCGGCTTCGCACCCGAGGCGGGCACGCGGCCGGCGGCCCGCGCCCCTATCGCGATCTCCAGAGCTGGAATGGAAAAGTCCGTTTGCCCTCCGGGCCGGGTCCGGCCGCCCTCGGGGCCCTGGTGGGGAATGCGCGGGCGCGTTGCGGCGGACAAGTCGTCCAGGTTTACGGGGGATCCCGTTCTGACGTGTGGGCGGCGAGAGTTGTTCCGGGCTTCGGTGGCTCCTGTGAATTCTGAGGCGCAAATGACGCCTGATGTAATGTGATTGAGCCAGGGGGCAGGCGCCCGTGCCCGATCGGTCAGGCCGGACGGGGACTTGCGCCGGGGCGGGCGCGGCCGGGCCGCGGGCACTGCCGGCGGGTGTTCCGGGCCGGGACCGGGAAAGTTCGTTTGCCCTTGATGCCGGCACCGGACGGCCGCCAAACGGTCCCGTGGCGGAGTCGGCGCCCGGTGCGGTGCGCGGAAAGTCCGTTTTTACGGCGGCCCGCTTTTGACGCAAAGGCAATGAGGCCCGCTCTGTGCGGGGAAGCTATAGGTGTATTTCAGATGTCATTTCTCCAACCGCTGACATGCCGCGCCTGTCCCGCCCCGCCCGGAGGACCGCCCGTGCCGCGGTCCGCGCAACCGGCGGTCCGCACACGGGCAGCGGCCGCACGCGGGAGGGTCCGCAGCGGGCGGCGGCCGCACGCGGGAGGCGGTCCACACGCGGGCCGCCCGCCGGACCCGGGCGTCGGCGGCGGGGCGGTGGTCACCGGGGCAGCACCGGGTCGGCGCTCCGGGCCGGGGCGTCCGCCGCGCCACCCGTGCCGGGCGCCGGCTTCGCCGCGCGTATGGCCAGGAAGAGCAGCAGGCCGAACGGCGACAGCAGGATCGTCAGCACCAGCAAGGGGCCCATCAGCAGCGGGTGGACGGAGAGCCGGCGGCCCTCCCGGTACATCCACTGGCCCACGAGGAGGTCCCAGGCGAGGATCTGGGCCCAGAGCGCCCCGGCGCCTCCGGCGAGGGCCGCGAAGTCCCGGAAGGTGTCGATGTCGGGCCCGCGGACCATGGCCCACAGCTCGGGGAACACCGGGAAGGCCATGACGCAGTAGACGGCGAGCACCGGCAGGACCGTGAGCGGGGAGGCGGCCAGCCGCGCGGTCCACCGCCATCCCGGAGCGAAGATCATCAGGGCCCAGACGGGAAGGACCAGCCAGAAGGAGAGTTCGAAGAGAGCGCCGGTCATGCGACAAGCTCCTTGTCGTTCCCGGCCGCCTCGGGGGCCGGCCGGTTCGGTCGGAGGGCGGCGGCCGTCCCGGCGGCCGCACCGACGAGGATCAGGGCCGCGGCGCCCAGGGTCGCCCCGTCGGGGTGGATCAGCGGCTGGCCGCGCAGCGCCTGCCAGGTGAGCAGGGCCAGCACCGCGGCGTACGCCCCGGAGGCCGTGAGGACCAGCCGCAGCCGGACGCGCGGGTCGCGCAGCCGGGGGAGGCGGGGGGCCAGCGCCGCGAGGAGGACCAGCAGCAGCGGCAGCAGTTGCAGGGCGTGCATGCCGACGAAGTGCGGAACGCGCAGGTCACCGCCGGTCGTCGCCCAGCCGGTCAGCGGCATCGAGGGACCGCCGTCCGCCACGCCCACGCTGTGCGCCCCGCTCACCGTGTCGTCCGGGCGGACCTGTCCCGGGACGGGCAGCGTCATCAGGAAGCCGAGCCCGGCCCCGGCCAGCGCGAGGACCGTGCCGAGCCGTATCGCCCAGGTGCCCGCCCGGTCCGCCGTCCCGCTCCGCCACAGCGCCACCGCTATGACCACGGTCGCCCCCCACAGCACGACGATGGTCATCCCCATCACGTTGAACAGCATGGCGTCGAACGCCGTCTCCTGGTTGAAATGGCTCCGCCTGCCGCGGATCACCTGCCCGGTGATGACCGCCATCTCGACCGCGCTCGCCACCGCCACGACCGTCCCGGCCCACCACACGGCCCGCCGCCCCCGCGGCAGCAGGGACAGCATCCAGGCCAGCGTCATGCAGTAGGCGGTGAAGGACACCGAGAACTTCCAGGGCTTCAGCCAGATCGGCGAGCCCACCAGCACCCGGTCGTCGAGGACCAGCCCCGCAGTCGAGACCACGGCCAGGACGGCCGTCACGGCCGACAAACACACCAGCGGCCGGTGCCAGTCCCGCCATGAGGACACGGACATGCCCCACCCCTCTCCCCGTTATGGATAGTGACACTCGCCGCTATCCGGTAGTGGCACTATCTAGGATGGGCACGGCGTTTGGCAAGGGATTCGGGACGAGAGGCGGGCGCGTTGCGCATCGGCGAGCTGAGTCGCAGGACCGGGGTCCCGGTCGCGACGATCAAGTACTACGTGCGCGAGGGGCTGCTCCCCGCCGGGCGTCTGACCAGCCCCAACCAGGCGGCGTACGACGACACGCACGAGCACCGGCTGCGGCTGATCCGCGCGCTGCTGGATGTCGGCGGACTGTCCGTGTCGTCGATCCGGGACGTACTGGAGGCGGTGGACGACCGCACGCAGCCCGTGCACGAGGTGCTCGGCTGGGCCGCGAAGGGCATTCTCGGTCCGGCGGGCGTGGCGGCCGACCCCGCGGCCGCCGCCGCCCGCGACCGGGTGGCCGGCCTCATCGAACGCCGCGGCTGGCAGGTGGCCCCCGAGAGCCCGCCCGCCGAGGCCCTGGCCGAGGCCCTGGCCGCGCTCGACCGGGTCGGGCACGGCGTGTTCGTCGACGCGGTGCTGGAGGACTACGCCGACGCCGCCGAGGACGTCGCCCGGGTGGACCTGGAGTACGTCGGGCGGCACGGGTCGGTCGAGGACATGGTGGAGTCCGTCGTGGTCGGCACGGTGCTGGGCGAGGCGGTTCTCGCGGCACTGCGCCGCCTCGCCCATGTGCACGCCTCGGCCCGCCGGTACGGGGCGGCGGCGGTACCGCCGGCGGCGGACGGCAGCGGCGCGCACTCCTCCTGACCCGCCGGGACCCGGGGCAGGCACGCCGTCGGGCCGTGGTGCCCCGCCGCCGGCTTGCGGGGCAAGGGCTGACGGCCCGCCGGTGGCGGACACGGCGTCGAAGCGCTCACCGGGCGGGACCGGGCGCGGGCGCGGGCGAAGCGTGCAACGCGAACGACCGGCAGGGCAGCCAGGGTGCCCGCGCGGGCGGGACTTACCTCTTTCGGTCAAATCCCTGATCGCGACAGGACTTTGGCGCCGTGCCCGCCGTAACGTGTCGGCATGACCAGCGAACACTTCCCGATCACCGGCACCGGCGGCCTGCCGAAGGCCGAGTTCGCCTTCCCCGGACCGCTGCGCGACAAGCTCGTCGCCGCGATTCTCGACGGTACGAAGACAGCGACGACGGGGCTGGTCATCGAACTGGAGCGGGAGGGCGAGCCGCTGCCCGTGGTCGGTGACCGGTCGGTGGTGGTCGACTCCCACGACCGCCCGGTCGCCGTCATCGAGGTGACGGACGTACGCGTCGTGCCGCTGAAGGACGTCCCCCCGGACCACGCCCGTGCGGAGGGGGAGGGGCACGCCACGGTCGACGACTGGCGCGCGGATCACGAGGAGTTCTGGCACAGCGAGGAGATGCGGACCGCGTTGGGAGATCCGGACTTCACCGTGGACGACGCGACGCAGGTCGTGCTGGAACGCTTCCAGGTCGTCAAGGCCGTCCGCCGCTTCTCGGGCTGACCGGACGCCCCGGGCGGGCCTGCGCGGGCACCGGGCCGGGTCCCTCCGGGCCGTGCTGCCGGGACGGCGCGGGCACCGGGACGGGGTCTCGGCGTCGTGCGCGGGACCGGTACGGCCACCCGGCGCCGGGTGTTCCCCGGCGGAAGCGACTCCTCCTGTGCCGGGCCCCTAGGCTCCCCGGGAACACGCTCCGGAGCGCCTGGAGCGCACGCGGTCGTTGCGCGTCGTGCAGGCACGACGCACGTCGTCCGCCGCACGAGGGGAGCGGGCGATGAACCGGCGGGACCGCGCTCTGGCGCGTGAAGCGGGGCGGTACGTGGTCATGTGGTTCTGCGGTCTGCTGGCCCTGTGCACCCTGCTCTTCATGGGCCTGCTGGTGCTGATGACCGCACCGCACGGCCTCCTCTTCCTGCTCAGGCGGGGCACACTGCTGCCGCTGATCCTGGTGTTCACCGTGACCTGCCTGTGCTGGCTGTTCCTGCTGCTGGTCACGAGGTCCGACGATGCCGAGGATGACGCCGACGACGCAGCCGATGCCGCAGCCGATGCCGCAGCTGTCGCCGACGGGGACGACGCGTGGGACGACGGCAGGGCGCGGGACGACAACGACGACAGGGCGCGGGACGACAACAGGGCGCGGGACGACGACAGGACCGGCCGGACCGACGGCAATCGGACCAACGGTAACCGGACCGACGGCGGCCGGGACGCGGCCAGGACCGACGGGACCAACCGGGCCGGCACGACCGCCCGTACCGACGACCGCGGCACCCATCCCCGGACCACGCGGTACGACGGCGTCGAGGACAACGTCTAGAACCCCCGGACCACCCGGCACTCCGGGCCACCCGCCCCGAACCCCCTGCGCGGACCACCCGCCTCGGACCCCCTGCGCGGACCACCCGCCTCGGACCCCCTGCGCGGACCACCCGCCCCGGCCATCCGCCCCGGCTACCCGCCCCGGCTACCCGTCCCGGACCGCCCGTTCCGGCCACCCGCTCCGGGCGACCCATTCCAGACCGCCCGCCCCGGCGTACGCGCCCGGGCGCCGCCCCGCCCCGCCGCCCCTTCCCGCGGCCGGGCTACTCCCAGCGGAAGAAGCGGGCCGCCGCACCCAGGCCCAGCACCGCCCACACCGCCAGGACGCCCACGTCGCCCCACGGCAGCGCAGAGCCGTGCTGGAGCACGTCCCGCAGCCCGTCCGAGAGCGCCGTGATCGGGAGCAGGTCGAGGACCGCCCGGGCGGCCTCCGGGAAGCGGTCCAGCGGGACGATCACTCCGCCGCCGACCAGCAGCAGGATGAAGACGAGGTTCGCGGCGGCCAGTGTGGCCTCCGCGCGCAGCGTGCCCGCCATCAGCAGCCCGAGGCCGGAGAAGGCGGCGGTGCCCAGGAGCAGGAGCAGCAGCACGGCCGCCGGGCTGCCGTGCGGCGACCAGCCCAGGGCGTACGCGATGGCCGTCAGCAGCGCGATCTGCAGTATCTCGGTCAGCAGGACGGAGCCGGTCTTCGCCGTCATCAGGGCCCACCGGGGCAGCGGCGACGCGCCGAGCCGCTTCAGCACCCCGTAGCGGCGTTCGAAGCCGGTCGCGATGGCCTGGCCGGTGAAGGCCGTGGACAGGACGGCGAGGGCGAGGACGCCGGGGGCCAGGAAGTCCACCGCCCGGCCGCTGCCGCCTGCCGTGTCCCCGGACACGTCGACGATGTCCACCGTGGCGAACACCGACAGCAGCAGCGCCGGGATGACGACCGTCAGCAGCAGCTGCTCGCCGTTGCGCAGCAGCATCCGGGTCTCCAGCGCGGTCTGCGCCGCGATCATGCGGCCGAGCGGGGCCGGTCCCGGGCGGGGGACGAAGGTGCCCGTGCCCCGGCCGGCGGGTCCCGTGGTGGTGCTCACGCGCGCAGCTCCTTGCCGGTCAGTTCGAGGAAGACGTCCTCCAGGGTGCGGCGCTCGACCGATATCCGGTCCGGCATGACGCCGTGCTGGGCGCACCAGGAAGTCACCGTGGCCAGCATCTCGGGGCCGACCTTCCCGGTGATGCGGTACGAGCCGGCGGTCAGCTCCGCGGCCGCCGTGTCGGCGGGCAGCGCGTTGAGCAGGGAGGCGAGGTCGAGACCGGGCCGTCCGGCGAAGCGCAGGGTGTTCTCGGCGCCGCCGCGGCACAGCTCCTCGGGGCTGCCCTCGGCGACGACCCGCCCGCCGTCGATGATCGCGACCTGGTCGGCCAGCTGTTCGGCCTCGTCCATGAAGTGGGTGGTGAGCACGACGCTCACGCCGTCGGAGCGCAGCTCCCGCACCAGGTCCCAGGTCGCGCGGCGGGCCTGCGGGTCGAGTCCGGCCGTCGGCTCGTCGAGGAAGACCAGCTCGGGGCGGCCGACGACGGCCATGGCGAGCGCGAGCCGCTGCTGCTGGCCGCCGGAGAGCCGCCGGTAGGCGGTGCGGCCGCAGGAGCCGAGGCCGAGCCTGTCGATCAGCTCGTCCACGTCGACGGGGTGGGCGTGCAGCTTCGCGGTGTGCCGCAGCATCTCCTCGGCGCGGGCGCCCGGGTAGACGCCGCCGGACTGCAGCATGACGCCGATCCGGGGGCGGAGCGCGGCCGCGTCGCGGAGCGGGTCCAGGCCGAGGACGCGGACGCTGCCCGCGTCCGGGCGGCGGTAGCCCTCGCAGGTCTCGACGGTGGTGGTCTTGCCCGCGCCGTTGGGGCCGAGGACCGCGCAGACGGTGCCCGCCGCGACGGTCAGGTCGAGGCCGTCCACCGCCGCCCGGCGCCCGTACCGTTTGACCAGACCTCTGATCCGGACCGGGTCCGGGGTGGAAGGCTCGCTGCGCATGGCCGCAGTCTACGGAGCGGGGACAACGCGGTCAGTGCCAGGGCACCCGCTGTTTCCGGCCCCTGCGCGGGAGGCCGGAGCCCGGCACCACGGGGCGGGACGGACACCCCGGCGGCCCGGGATTAGGTAACCCTTAGTGACCGACCCCACGCGCGGGCGGCCCCGGCCCGGGTTGTCCCCGGCGGAATAATTACGCAACAATGGCGTTGTGAAATACGTGAGCGACGAACGGAAGACGCCGGAGGAGGCCGCGACGGCCGCCCCCGGCCCGGCCGTGCCCGCGCACGACGAGCTGCGCGGCACCCGCAACCGCGTCGCCCGCTCCATTCTCGACCACGGACCCTCGACCGCGGCGGAACTCGCCGAGCGGCTGGGCCTGACCCAGGCCGCCGTGCGCCGCCATCTCGACTCGCTCGCCGCCGAAGGCGTCGTGGAGCCCCGCCAGCAGCGGGTCTACGGCTCCCGGGGCCGCGGCCGGCCGGCGAAGGTCTTCGCCCTCACCGACTGCGGCCGCGACGCCTTCGACCAGGCGTACGACACGCTGGCCGCCGACGCCCTGCGCTGGATCGCCCAGACCGCGGGCGGCGGCGAGATGGGCGAGGCCGCCGTCTCGGCCTTCGCCCGGGCCAGGCTCGCCGCGCAGGCGGAGGGCTACCGCGAGGCGGTGGAGGGCGCGGCCCCCGCCGGCCGCACCGAGGCGCTGGCGAAGGCGCTCACCGCCGACGGGTACGCTGCCACCGCGCGCAGCGCGCCCGGCCCCCGGCAGGGTGAACAGCTCTGCCAGCACCACTGCCCGGTGGCCCATGTCGCCGAGCAGTTCCCGCAGCTGTGCGAGGCGGAGACCGAGGTCTTCTCCCGCCTGCTCGGCACCCACGTCCAGCGGTTGGCGACCATCGCCCACGGCGACGGCGTGTGCACCACCTTCGTACCGGGAGGCGGCGTGACCGCGGCCCGGGACGGCGCCACCACCAGCGACACCTGAGACCACCGAAGCATCTGCATCCGCAAGTACGGCCGGGAGGAACCCCGCATGACTCTCCCCACGGAGACCGCCCACCCCGAACTCGAGGGCCTGGGCACCTATGAGTACGGCTGGGCCGACTCCGACGCAGCCGGCGCCTCCGCCAAGCGCGGCCTGTCCGAGGAGGTCGTCCGCGACATCTCCGACAAGAAGTCCGAGCCGGACTGGATGCTGAAGCTGCGTCTCAAGGGCCTGAAGCTGTTCGACAAGAAGCCCATGCCGACCTGGGGCTCCGACCTCACCGGCATCGACTTCGACAACATCAAGTACTTCGTCCGGTCCACCGAGAAGCAGGCCGCTTCCTGGGAGGACCTGCCCGAGGACATCAAGAACACCTACGACAAGCTGGGCATCCCGGAGGCCGAGAAGCAGCGCCTCGTCGCCGGTGTCGCCGCCCAGTACGAGTCCGAGGTCGTCTACCACCAGATCCGCGAGGACCTGGAGGAGCAGGGCGTCCTGTTCCTGGACACCGACACGGCGCTCCGGGAGCACCCGGAGATCTTCAAGGAGTACTTCGGCACGGTGATCCCGGCCGGCGACAACAAGTTCGCCGCGCTGAACACCGCCGTGTGGTCCGGCGGCTCCTTCATCTACGTGCCCCCGGGCGTCCACGTCGACATCCCGCTCCAGGCCTACTTCCGGATCAACACCGAGAACATGGGCCAGTTCGAGCGGACCCTGATCATCGTCGACGAGGGTGCCTACGTGCACTACGTCGAGGGCTGCACCGCCCCGATCTACTCCTCCGACTCGCTGCACAGCGCCGTCGTGGAGATCATCGTCAAGAAGGGCGGCCGCTGCCGCTACACGACGATCCAGAACTGGTCGAACAACGTCTACAACCTGGTCACCAAGCGTGCCGTGGCGTACGAGGGCGCGACCATGGAGTGGGTCGACGGCAACATCGGCTCCAAGGTCACCATGAAGTACCCGGCCGTCTACCTGATGGGCGAGCACGCCAAGGGCGAGACGCTGTCCATCGCCTTCTCCGGTGAGGGCCAGCACCAGGACGCGGGCGCCAAGATGGTCCACATGGCCCCCAACACCTCCTCGAACATCGTCTCCAAGTCGGTGGCGCGGGGCGGCGGCCGGACCTCCTACCGCGGCCTGATCGAGATCGGCGAGGGCGCCGCGGGCTCCAAGTCCAACGTGCTCTGTGACGCCCTGCTCGTCGACACGATCTCCCGCTCGGACACGTACCCGTACGTCGACGTCCGCGAGGACGACGTGTCCATGGGGCACGAGGCGACCGTCTCCAAGGTCAGCGACGACCAGCTCTTCTACCTGATGAGCCGCGGTCTCTCCGAGGACGAGGCGATGGCGATGATCGTGCGCGGCTTCGTCGAGCCGATCGCCCGGGAGCTGCCGATGGAGTACGCGCTGGAGCTGAACCGGCTGATCGAGCTGCAGATGGAGGGCGCGGTCGGCTGACGCCGGCCGAGTCCCCGTCCAGTCCCGCAACGGCCTCCCCCGGGAGGGGGAGGCCGAGGACCGTAAACCAGAAAGAGAGCAGTACGACAGTCATGGCCGACAACATTCCGGTGGGCAGCACCACGGAAGGTGCCATCCAGGTCGGCGGGGACCACCCCGCCGACGCGCGGGTGAGCGCGCCCGCCTCCTACGACGTGGCGGACTTCCCCGTGCCGCACGGCCGCGAGGAGGAGTGGCGGTTCACCCCGCTGGAGCGCCTCCGCGGTCTGCACGACGGCAGCGCGGTCGCCGACGGCGGCATCCGTACCGAGGTGTACACGCCCGAGGGCGTCACCCAGGAGCAGGTCGGCCGCGACGACCCGCGGGTCGGCCGGGCCGGCAAGCCGGTGGACCGGGTCGCCGCGCAGGCGTACAGCTCGTTCGAGAAGGCGACCGTCGTCTCGATCCCCAAGGACACGGTGCTCACCGAGCCGGTGCGGATCTCCGTGCACGGCCAGGGCGGCACCGCCTTCACCCACCAGGTGATCGAGATCGGTGCCTTCGCCGAGGCGGTCGTCGTCATCGACCACACCGGTGACGCGACCCTCGGCGGCAACGTCGAATACCTCGTGGGCGACGGCGCCAAGCTCACCGTCGTCTCCGTGCAGGACTGGGACGACAAGGCCGCGCACGCGGGGCAGCACACCGCTCTCGTGGGCCGCGACGCCACCTTCAAGTCCGTGATCGTCACCTTCGGCGGCGACCTGGTCCGGCTGCACCCGCGGATCAACTACGCGGCCCCCGGCGGCGAGGCCGAGCTGTACGGCCTGTACTTCACCGACAACGGCCAGCACCAGGAGCACCGGCTCTTCGTCGACCACGACACCCCGCACTGCCGCAGCAACGTCGTCTACAAGGGCGCGCTGCAGGGCGAGGACGCGCACGCCGTCTGGATCGGCGACGTGCTCATCCGCGCCGAGGCGGAGGGCACCGACACCTACGAGCTGAACCGGAACCTCGTCCTCACCGACGGCGCCCGGGTCGACTCGGTGCCCAACCTCGAAATCGAGACCGGCGAGATCGTTGGCGCCGGCCACGCCTCGGCCACCGGCCGCTTCGAGGACGAGCAGCTGTTCTACCTGATGGCCCGCGGCATCCCCGCCGACGAGGCGCGCCGTCTGGTGGTCCGCGGCTTCTTCGCCGAGCTGGTCCAGCAGATCGGGCTGCCCGAGCTGCAGGAGCGGCTCATCGAGAAGATCGACGCGGAGCTGGAGGCGTCCGTCTGATGACCGAGACCGCCTTTGTCCGGGCCTGCGGGCTGAGCGAGCTGGAGGAGGACACCCCCAAGCGGGTGGAACTCGACGGCACGCCGGTCTCGATCGTCCGGACCGGGGGCGAGGTGTTCGCGATCAACGACATCTGCTCGCACGCCAACGTCTCGCTGTCCGAGGGCGAGGTGGAGGACTGCTCCATCGAGTGCTGGCTGCACGGGTCGAGCTTCGACCTGCGCACCGGCAAGCCGTCCGGGCTGCCCGCGACGCGCCCCGTTCCCGTATACCCCGTAAAAATCGAAGGAGACGGCCCCGATGCGGCTGTGTACGTCTCCGTCACCCAGGAGTCCTGAGGCACCCATGGCAACGCTTGAAATCCGCGACCTGCACGTCTCCGTCGAGGCCGACAACGCCACGAAGGAGATCCTGAAGGGCGTCGACCTGACCGTGAAGCAGGGTGAGACGCACGCCATCATGGGCCCGAACGGCTCCGGCAAGTCCACCCTGGCGTACTCCCTCGCCGGCCACCCGAAGTACACCGTCACCAGCGGCACCGTGACCCTCGACGGCGAGGACGTCCTCGAGATGTCCGTCGACGAGCGCGCCCGCGCCGGTGTCTTCCTCGCCATGCAGTACCCGGTCGAGGTCCCCGGCGTCTCGGTGAGTAACTTCCTCCGTACGTCCGCCACCGCCATCCGCGGCGAGGCCCCGAAGCTGCGCACCTGGGTGAAGGAGGTCAAGGAGGCCATGGAGCGCCTCCGGATCGACCCGGCCTTCGCCGAGCGCAACGTCAACGAGGGCTTCTCCGGCGGTGAGAAGAAGCGCCACGAGATCCTCCAGCTGGAGCTGCTCAAGCCGAAGATGGCGATCCTCGACGAGACCGACTCCGGCCTGGACGTCGACGCGCTGCGCACCGTCTCGGAGGGCGTCAACCGGGTCCGCGAGACCGGTGAGGTCGGCACCCTGCTGATCACGCACTACACGCGGATCCTCCGGTACATCAAGCCGGACCACGTGCACGTGTTCGCGAAGGGCCGCATCGCCGAGTCCGGCGGTGCCGAGCTGGCCGACAAGCTCGAGGCCGAGGGCTACGAGGCCTACACGAAGGGGGCCTGAACCTCAGTGACACAGCAGCCGGGCCTCCTCACGGCGTCGTCGTACGACGTGGAGGCCATCCGCAAGGACTTCCCCCTGCTGGACCGCACGGTCCACGACGGGGCGAAGATCGTCTACCTGGACAACGCGGCCACCTCCCAGAAGCCGCGCCAGGTTCTCGACGCCCTGAACGCGTACTACGAGCGGCACAACGCCAATGTGCACCGCGGGGTGCACGTGCTCGCGGAGGAGGCCACGGCGCTGTACGAGGGGGCCCGTGACAAGGTCGCCGAGTTCGTCAACGCGCCGAGCCGCGACGAGGTGATCTTCACCAAGAACGCCTCCGAGTCGCTCAACCTGGTCGCCAACATGCTCGGCTGGGCCGACGAGCCCTACCGGGTCGACAGCGACACCGAGATCGTCATCACGGAGATGGAGCACCACTCCAACATCGTGCCGTGGCAGCTGCTCGCGCAGCGCACGGGCGCGAAGCTGAAGTGGTTCGGCCTCACCGACGACGGCCGGCTGGACCTGTCGGAGATCGACCGCGTCATCACGGAGAAGACCAAGGTCGTCTCGTTCACCCTGGTGTCCAACATCATGGGTACGGTCAACCCGGTCGAGAAGATCATCCGGCGCGCACAGGACGTCGGCGCGCTGGTCTGCATCGACGCCTCGCAGGCCGCGCCGCACATGCCGCTGGACGTGCAGGCCCTCCAGGCCGACTTCGTGGCCTTCACCGGCCACAAGATGTGCGGCCCGACCGGCATCGGTGTGCTCTGGGGCCGGCAGGAGCTGCTGGAGGACCTGCCGCCGTTCCTGGGCGGCGGCGAGATGATCGAGACCGTCTCGATGCACTCCTCGACCTATGCCCCGGCGCCCCACAAGTTCGAGGCGGGCACGCCCCCGATCGCGCAGGCCGTCGGCCTCGGCGCGGCCGTGGACTACCTCACCTCGATCGGCATGGACCGGATCGCGGAGTACGAGCACACCATCACGGACTACGCCGTGCGCCGCCTGCGGGAGGTCCCCGACCTGCGCATCATCGGCCCGGTCACGGCCGAGGACCGGGGTGCCGCGATCTCCTTCACGCTCGGCGACATCCACCCGCACGACGTGGGCCAGGTGCTCGACGAGCAGGGCATCGCGGTCCGGGTCGGGCACCACTGCGCCCGGCCGGTCTGCCTGCGCTACGGAATTCCTGCGACCACGCGAGCGTCTTTCTATCTGTACTCCACCCCGGCCGAGGTCGACGCCCTGGTCGACGGGCTGGAGCACGTACGGAACTTTTTCGGTTGATGGACGCTGCGGCTGAAGGTGACTCGTGAAGCTGGACTCGATGTACCAGGACGTGATCCTGGACCACTACAAGAACCCGCACGGGCGTGGGCTCCGGGACGGCGACGCCGAGGTGCACCATGTGAACCCGACGTGCGGCGACGAGATCACGCTGCGGGTCCGGCTCGCGGGTGACACCGTCGAGGACGTGAGCTACGAGGGCCAGGGCTGTTCCATCAGCCAGGCCAGCGCCTCGGTGCTCAACGAACTGCTGGTCGGCAAGGAACTCGCGGAGGCGCGGAAGGTCCAGGAGACCTTTCTGGAGCTGATGCAGTCGCGCGGGCAGCTCGAGCCCGACGACGCGATGGAGGAGGTGCTGGAGGACGCCGTGGCGTTCGCCGGCGTCTCGAAGTACCCGGCGCGCGTGAAGTGCGCCCTGCTGTCCTGGATGGCCTGGAAGGACGCCACGGCCCAGGCACTGGACGACAAGGCCGCGAAGTCGGCGAGGGAGACGGTATGACCGAGACCACCACCAAGCCCGCCAGCGAGGAAGAGGTCCGCGAGGCCCTGTACGACGTCGTCGACCCCGAGCTGGGCATCGACGTCGTCAACCTCGGGCTGATCTACGGCATCCACATCGACGAGTCGAACGTGGCGACCCTCGACATGACGCTGACGTCCGCGGCCTGCCCGCTGACCGACGTCATCGAGGACCAGGCGAAGTCCGCCACCGACGGCATCGTCAACGAGCTGCGGATCAACTGGGTCTGGATGCCGCCGTGGGGCCCGGACAAGATCACGGACGAGGGCCGCGAACAGCTCCGCGCGCTAGGCTTCAACGTCTGACCCTCCGGCCGCGGGCTGCCCGCGCCGGATCTGTGACACGACAGCCGTGTCCGTCACCTCCCGGGGTGACGGACACGGCTGTCTGCGGTCCGGGGCGGGTGCGGGAGCCGGGCACGGGCGGGGCCGGGTCCGGGTGCGTGGTGGCGTCACCGGGGTGCGGCCCGCCTTTCTGTACGGCCGTACACATCGTTGTGTACGGTGGTACGCATGGTATGGATGACGCTGGCGGCCGCGATCCTGGCCGAGGTGCTCGGGACGACCGCGATGAAGTACAGCGAGGGCTTCACCCGGCTCTGGCCGTCCCTGGGCACGGCAGCGGGGTACGCCGTCGCGTTCTTCCTGCTCGCGCAGACCCTCAAGAGCCTGTCGGTCGGCACCGCCTACGCCGTCTGGTCCGGCGCCGGGACTGCCGCCATCGCCGCCATCGGGATGGTCTTCCTGGGCGAGTCCGCGAACGCCGCGAAGCTGATCGGCATCGCCCTGGTGATCGCCGGCGTGGTCGTGCTGAACTGGGGAGGTGCCCACTGATGGCCGCCGCCCCCGGCCGAGGGCGCCGCTACGACCCCGACCGGCGGCAGCGGATCGTGGACGCCGCCATCAGGGTGGTCGAGCAGGGCGGGATCGCCGCCCTCAGCCACCGGTCCGCGGCCCGCGAGGCCGATGTCCCCCTCGGCTCCACCACGTACCACTTCGCGACCCTCGACGACCTGCTCGGCGCGGCGCTGCGGCAGGTCAACGGCGAGTGGCTGGCCGGGGTCGAGGCATGGGAGCGCGGGCTGCCGCCGGACGCCCCGCTGGCCGACGAGGTCACCCGCTACGTCGAGTCGGTCGTCACCCGTGACCGTGCCCGGGTCGAGCTGGAGTACGACCTCTATCTCGCGGCCCTGCGCCGCGAGGCCGTCCGGCCCCTGGCCGCCGACTGCCTGGACCACACCGTGCGGCTGCTGCGCCGCCGCACCCCCGACGACGCGAGCGCGCGGGCCCTCGCCGCGCTCATCGACGGCCTGGTCCTCCAGCTGCTCCTCACCGGCCGGCCCTTCGACGCGGAGGAGACCCGGGCGGCGGTGGCCGGGGTCATCGGCGGCCCGGAGTCCGCTGACGGCTGACCACCGGCTGCCAGGCCGCCGGGAGCGGGCCCGCGGCGGCCGGGCCGGGATCGGCCCGCCTGCCCGGCGGGGTTGCGCCTGCCCGGCCGGGATCCGCC
>NZ_WHPN01000233.1 GCF_009735685.1 Streptomyces lycii
ACTGGTCGCCGCCGCGGCGGTCATCCTGTCCGGTGCCGGCAGCGGCGGCGAGAAGCCCGGGAAGTCCGCCGTCACCCCGCCCCCGACCGCCTCCCGGACACCCGCGCTGCCCGCCGGCGTCGAGTGCGCCGGGGACGACTGCGCGGGGCAGGACCCGGAGGAGCGGGGCTGCGGCGGCGAGCACGCCCGTACGGTCACGGACGCCCGGGTCGGCTCGGCCTTCGTCGAGGTCCGGTTCAGCGAGGTGTGCGGCGCGGCCTGGGCGCGCATCTCCGAGGCGGCGCCCGGGGACTCGGTGGAGATCACCGCCGGGGAGCGGAGCGAGAGCGCGGAGACGGCGGCCGGGTCCGGGGCTGGGAGCGCGACCGCCTACACCCGGATGGTCCCCGCGGCGGCGCCGGAGGACGTCCGGGCCTGCGCCACGACGGCCGCCGGGGAGAGCGGCTGCACCCCGCCGGGCAGCGCGTCCCCGGAACGGGACGCGGCCGGCGCCCCGGAGGAGTCCGGCACCGGAACGTGAGCGGGGCTTCGGCCGCAGCGGGCCCGCAGCAGCCGGACGGACCGGGAGGCACACCCCGACCGCCCGTCAGGCCGCGGGCCCGCAGCAACCGGACGCGGACCGGGAGGCACGGAACCGCCCGCCCCCGGCCCTCGACGCCTGGCCCCGGCCCGCCGCGCGGGCTCACCGCCCGACCTCCGACGCCCGACCTCCGACGCCCGAGCCCGCGACCTCCGACGCCCGAGCCCGCCGCCCGACCTCCGAGCCCGGGCCCGCAGCAGCCGGACGCGGACCGGGAGGCACCGAACCGCCCGCTTCCCCCGGCCGGTTCCGCGGCCCCCGCCGGAGCTGCGACCCCCGCCGGTTCCGCGGCCCCCGCCGGATCCGCAGGCGCGGAGCAGCCCGTAAGACTGGCCGGATCCCCTCCCACCACCGGCCGGATCCGCACGCATGGAACCGTCCGGAGGGGGCAGGCGAGCGTTACATCCCCCCACGGGTGCGGCGCACCCGGGCGGCCGTTCGCCTGTTCCCCTCCTCGGCGGACGGCCGCCAGCCGCGCCCGGAAGCGGACCGGCGGTGCGGCAGGCCCCGGCCGCCGGGCCCCGGGACGCCCGCCCGGCCCGCCGCGGACGCCGGCCCGGGCGGTGAGCCGTGACACACAGGGCCGGACCGCCCGCCGGACCGCCGTCGGATAGCCTGACGCCTGGTCTCCCCTACCTTGCCTTTCTCCGGACGGACCAAGCCCTGGCAGAACCGGGCGGGAGACCGAAGCGAAATGGGGCAGGGACACCCACCGACGACCCGCAGCAGGAGATCGCACATGACCCGCACTCCCGTCAATGTCACCGTCACCGGCGCGGCCGGACAGATCGGCTACGCGCTGCTCTTCCGCATCGCCTCCGGTCACCTCCTCGGCGCGGACGTGCCGGTGAAGCTGCGTCTGCTGGAGATCCCGCAGGGCCTCAAGGCGGCCGAGGGCACCGCCATGGAGCTGGACGACTGCGCGTTCCCGCTGCTGCGCGGCATCGAGATCACCGACGACCCGAACGTGGCCTTCGACGGCGCGAACGTGGCCCTGCTCGTCGGCGCCCGGCCCCGTACCAAGGGCATGGAGCGCGGTGACCTGCTGGAGGCCAACGGCGGCATCTTCAAGCCGCAGGGCAAGGCGATCAACGACCACGCGGCGGACGACGTCAAGGTCCTCGTCGTCGGCAACCCGGCGAACACCAACGCGCTCATCGCGCAGGCCGCGGCGCCGGACGTGCCGGCCGAGCGGTTCACCGCGATGACCCGTCTGGACCACAACCGCGCCATCTCCCAGCTCGCCGCCAGGACCGGCGCGCAGGTCTCGGACATCAAGAAGCTGACGATCTGGGGCAACCACTCCGCCACCCAGTACCCGGACGTCTTCCACGCCGAGATCGCCGGGAAGAACGCCGCCGAGGTCGTGAACGACGAGGCATGGCTCGCCGACACCTTCATCCCGACCGTCGCCAAGCGCGGCGCCGCGATCATCGAGGCCCGCGGCGCGTCGTCGGCCGCCTCCGCCGCGAACGCCGCGATCGACCACGTCCACACCTGGGTCAACGGCACCGCCGAGGGCGACTGGACCTCCATGGGCATCCCCTCGGACGGCTCCTACGGCGTCCCGGAGGGCCTGATCTCCTCCTTCCCCGTCACCACCCGGGACGGCCGGTACGAGATCGTGCAGGGCCTGGAGATCAACGACTTCTCCCGCACCCGCATCGACGCCTCGGTGCAGGAGCTGGCGGAGGAGCGCGACGCGGTGCGCGGTCTCGGCCTGCTCTGAACCCCGCCGTGCCGCCGGCGGGCCCCGTCCGCCGACGCACCCGTACCCGGTCCGCGGTCCGGTCCGACGGGCCGCGGCAAGGGTCCGAAAGGCTCCTCCTCGCATCACCCAGAGTGCACACTTTGCCCCCGGCGACTCCGGTCGCCGGGGGCAAAGCGCTGTTCACGGACGTGCCCGTAACGGCACAAGCGTGAGTCATGCCACTCAGAGTGAATTCGGGGGCATACCTTTCCGGACTTTGGGGAGGGGTCTCGGTTGCCGGTTCGGCGCACTACGGCTGAACTGGTAGTGGACATTTCAGGCATGAAGGGCAGAAAAACCCATGGCGGCACTCGAGACCCTGCACATCGGCGGCGTGTGGCGCGCGGCCGCGTCCGGTGCGACCCGCGAGGTCCTCGACCCCGCCGACGCGACCGTCATCACCGAGGTGGCCGAGGGCGGGGCCGAGGACACCGACGCGGCCGTCGCCGCCGCGCGCGAGGCCTTCGACTCCGGGCCCTGGCCGCACACCCCGGTCGCCGAGCGCTCCGCGCTGCTGCGCCGCTTCGCCGACCTGCTCCAGCGGGACCGCGAGGAGATCGCGCTGCTGGAGAGCCGCGACACCGGCAAGACCGTCGAGGAGGGCCGGATCGACGTCGACGACGTCACCGGGGCCTTCCGCTACTTCGCCGGGCTCGTCCTGGACGGCAGCGGCGGCCGGGTGGTCGACGCCGAGGACCCGGACGTGCACAGCGTCGTCGTGCACGAGCCGGTCGGGGTCTGCGCGCTGATCACCCCGTGGAACTACCCGCTGCTCCAGGCCAGCTGGAAGGTCGCGCCCGCCCTCGCCGCGGGCAACACCTTCGTGCTCAAGCCCAGCGAGATCACACCGCTCTCCACCGTCCACATGATCAAGCTGCTCGCCGAGGCGGGGCTGCCCGAGGGCGTCGCCAACCTCGTCACCGGCGCCGGCGACCCGGTGGGCGCCCGGATGTCCGAGCACCCCGGCGTCGACCTGGTGTCCTTCACCGGCGGGCTGGCCAGCGGCACCAAGGTCGCCCAGGCCGCCGCGCCCACCGTCAAGAAGGTCGCCCTGGAGCTGGGCGGCAAGAACCCGAACGTGGTCTTCGCCGACGCCTGCGCCACCGACGAGTCCTTCGACACGGCCGTCGACCAGGCGCTGAACGCCGCCTTCTTCCACAGCGGCCAGGTCTGCTCGGCCGGTGCCCGGCTGATCATCGAGGAATCCGTACGGGACCGGTTCGTCGCCGAACTGGCCCGCCGCGCCGCCGCCATCCGGCTCGGCCGCGGCACCGAGGAGGGCGTCGAGTGCGGCCCGCTCGTCTCCGCCCAGCAGCTCGCGAAGGTCGAGGGGTACGTCGCCTCCGCCCGCGAGGAGGGCGCGGTCGTCGTCACCGGCGGCTCCCGGCCCGAGCCCTCCGACGTGCGGCCCGCGAGCGGCTATTTCTACTCCCCGACGGTCCTCGACCACTGCCGGCGCGACATGCGCGTCATCCGCGAGGAGACCTTCGGCCCGATCGTCACCGTGGAGACCTTCCGCACCGAGCGGGAGGCCGTGACACTCGCCAACGACACCGAGTACGGGCTCGCGGGCGCCGTCTGGTCGGCCGACACCGGCCGCGCCCGCCGGGTCGCCGGACAGCTGCGGCACGGCACCGTCTGGATCAACGACTACCACCCGTACCTGCCGCAGGCCGAGTGGGGCGGCTTCGGCCGCTCCGGCACGGGCCGCGAGCTGGGCCCCGAGGGGCTGGCGGAGTACCGCGAGTCCAAGCACATCTACCAGAACCTGAACCCGCGCCCGCAGCGCTGGTTCGCGGGCTGACCGCGGGCGGCCCGCGCGACACCACCGGCCGGCCGCCGCACCACCACACGCACGCACCTTGCACGAAGGAGCAGACCCATGTCCCCGTCCCACGGCAGCACCGGCGGAGCGCAGCGGCCTCCCGGACCTCCCGACGAGGTCGACTACGTCGTCGTCGGCGGCGGCACCGCGGGCTCGGTCATCGCCTCCCGGCTCACCGAGGACCCCGGTGTCACGGTCACCGTCGTCGAGGGCGGCCCCAGCGACATCGACCGGCCCGAGGTGCTGACACTCCGCCGCTGGCTGGGACTGCTCGGCGGGGAACTCGACTACGACTACGCCACCACCCCGCAGCCGCGCGGGAACTCCTTCATCCGGCACAGCCGCGCCCGCGTGCTCGGCGGCTGCTCCTCGCACAACACGCTGATCAGCTTCAAGCCGCTGCCCGGCGACTGGGACGAGTGGGCCGAGGCGGGCGCCACCGGCTGGGACGCGGCCTCCATGGACCCGTTCTTCGACAAGCTGCGCAACAACATCGTCCCGGTCGACGAGAAGGACCGGAACGCCATCGCGCGTGACTTCGTCGAGGCCGCTCGGCAGGCGGCGGGCGTACCGCGGATCGAGGGCTTCAACAAGCAGCCGTTCCACGAGGGCACCGGCTTCTTCGACCTCGCCTACCACCCGGAGAACAACAAGCGCTCCTCCGCCTCCGTCGCCTATCTCCACCCGCACATCGAGGCCGGCGACCGGCCGAATCTGCGGATCATGCTGGAGACCTGGGCGTACAAGCTGGAGCTGGAGGGCAACCGCGCCACCGGCGTGCACGTCCGCACCAAGGACGGCGAGGAACTGCTGCTGCGCGCCAAGCGCGAGGTGCTGGTGTGCGCCGGGGCCGTCGACACCCCGCGGCTGCTGATGCTGTCCGGCATCGGCCCGGCCGAGGACCTCCGGAAGCTGGGCATCCCCGTCGTCCACGACCTGCCCGGCGTCGGCGAGAACCTGCTCGACCACCCGGAGTCGGTCGTCGTCTGGGAGACGCACGGCCCCATCCCGGAGAACTCCGCGATGGACTCCGACGCGGGTCTCTTCGTCCGCCGCGACCCCGGGTCCCGGGGCCCGGACCTGATGTTCCACTTCTACCAGATCCCGTTCACCGACAACCCGGAGCGACTGGGCTACGAGAAGCCCGCGCACGGCGTGTCGATGACCCCGAACATCCCCAAGCCGCACAGCCGCGGCCGGCTCTACCTCACCAGCGCCGACCCCGAGGCCAAGCCCGCCCTCGACTTCCGGTACTTCACCGACGAGGACGACTACGACGGCCGCACCCTCGTCGACGGCGTCAAGCTCGCCCGCGAGATCGCGAAGACCGAACCGCTCGCCCACTGGCTCAAGCGCGAGGTCGCCCCCGGCCCGGAGGTCACCTCCGACGAGGACATCAGCGAGTACGCCCGCAAGGTCGCCCACACCGTCTACCACCCCGCCGGCACCTGCAGGATGGGCGCCGCCGACGACACCACGGCCGTGGTCGACCCGCGGCTGCGCGTGCGCGGTCTGGAGGGGATCCGTATCGCCGACGCCTCGGTCTTCCCGACGATGCCCGCCGTCAACCCCATGATCGGAGTCCTCATGGTCGGCGAGAAATGCGCCGAACTGCTCACCGCACCGAACGACGGAGGCGACGCCCGATGACCGGCATACCGTCCCGGACCACCGGTGCGAGCGGCGGCGACGCGCAGGACGCGTCAGCCGCCGCCACACGTGACACCGGCGCCACGCCCGTCTTCAGCGTCCGGGAGCTGTGGAAGGTCTTCGGCCCCAGGGCCGACCGCGTCCCCGGCAGCGAGTACGCCCGGCTGTCCGCGTCCGAGCTGCGCCGGCGCACCGGCTGCACCGCGGCCGTACGGGACGTCTCCTTCGACGTCCACAAGGGCGAGGTCTTCGTCGTCATGGGCCTCTCCGGCTCCGGCAAGTCCACCCTGGTGCGCTGTCTGACCCGGCTGATCGAACCGACCAGCGGCAGCCTCGCCATCGACGGCGAGGACGTGCTCGGCATGGACCGCTCCCGGCTGCGGGAGCTGCGCCGGCACCGCGCCGCGATGGTCTTCCAGCACTTCGGCCTGCTGCCGCACCGCACCGTGCTCGACAACATCGCCTACGGCCTGGAGATCCAGGGCATGGGCAGGGCCGAGCGCCGTGCCCGGGCCGCCGAGATGGTGGAGAAGGTCGGCCTCGCCGGCCTGGAGAGCCGCCGCCCCGGCCAGCTCTCCGGCGGTCAGCAGCAGCGCGTCGGACTGGCCCGCGCGCTCGCCGTCGACCCCGAGGTGCTGCTCTTCGACGAGCCGTTCAGCGCCCTCGACCCGCTGATCCGCCGCGAGATGCAGGAGGAGGTCGTCCGGCTCCACCGGGAGGAGGGCCGGACCATGGTGTTCATCACCCACGACCTCAACGAGGCGCTGCGCCTGGGCAGCCGGATCGCGCTGATGCGCGACGGCGGCATCGTGCAGCTCGGCACCCCGGAGGAGATCGTCGGCGCGCCCGCCGACGACTACGTCCGCGAGTTCGTCCGCGATGTGCCGCGCGAGCAGGTCATCACCGTCGGCACCGCGATGCGCCCGCCCGAGGACGGCGAGGCCGACGCGGGCCCCGCGCTGCGTCCCGACGCGACCGTCTCCGAGGCCATCGAGGCCGTCGCCCGCTCCGGCGACCCGGCCGCCCGGGTCGTGGACGAGGGCAGGCTGCTCGGTGTCGTCGACCACGAGTGCCTGCTCGGAGTCGTCGCCGGCACGGGGGCGGAAGAGGTGGCCGCCTGATGGCGACCGCCACCGGAACCGCCACCGGAACCGCCGGCGGCTCCACGCGCGTCAGTCCGCTGTCGGTGCTCCGCCGCCGACCCGCCGTCGCGAAACTGCTCGTCCTCGCACTGGCCGCCGTGGTGGCCGTGCCGCTGCTGCACGCCAAGTGGTCGAGCGGCAGCTGGCCCGGCGCGCTGACCGTGGACGTGTCGGGCCCGCTCGGCGAGGTGAGCGGCTGGATCGTCGACAACCGCGGCAGCCACGGGCTGTTCCTGTACTTCTTCGGCTACGTGTCCGGCGCCGTCGTGCTGGCCGTACGCGGTGTCTATCTGCTGCTGCTCGCCCTCGGCTGGGCGGGCGTCACGGCGCTGGCCGCCCTCGTCGCCTGGCGCGTCGCCGGGATCCGCCTCGCGCTGACCTCCGCCGTGGCGATCCTGCTGTGCGGCGTGCTCGGCATGTGGCTGCCGACCATGCAGACCCTCGCGCTGATGGTGGTGGCGGTGCTCGTCTCCGTAATTCTCGGCGCGCTGCTCGGCCTCGCCGCCGGGCTGTCGGAGCGTACGTACCGGCTGCTGCGGCCGGTGCTCGACACCATGCAGGTGCTGCCCGCGTTCGCCTATCTGCTGCCGGTGGTGCTGGTCTTCGGCATCGGTGTGCCCGGCGCCGTGCTGGCCACCGTGATCTACGCGGCGCCGCCGATGGCCCGGCTCACCGCGCTCGGCCTGCGCGGCGCCGACAAGGGCGTCATGGAGGCCGCCGCCTCGCTCGGCGCGACCGGCACGCAGCGGCTGCTGACCGCACGGCTGCCGCTCGCCCGCAAGGAACTGCTGCTGGGCCTGAACCAGACCATCATGATGGCGCTGTCCATGGCCGTCATCGCCTCGGTCATCGGCGCCGGCGGCCTCGGTGACCAGGTCTACCAGGCCCTCTCCTCGGTCGACGTCGGCGCCGCGCTCGCCGCGGGCATCCCCATCGTGCTGCTCGCGATCGTCCTGGACCGGACGACCGAGGCGGCGGGCAAGCGGATCGGCGCCGAGCCGGCCGGCCCGCACGCGCTGCGCGGATGGCGCGGCTGGGGGCTCGTCGCCCTGACGGCCGCCGCGGTGGCCGTCGCCGGACGGCTCTCCGGCGGCCGGATCTGGCCGGACGGCTGGACCGTGCCCATCGCCGGCCCCGTCAACACGGCCAAGGACTGGATGGTCGACCACCTCTACACCGGGGTCCCGGTGATCGGCGGCACCGCCGACTGGGCCGCCCACTTCACCAACTGGATCCTCAACCCGCTGCGCGACGGCCTCCAGTCCCTGCCCTGGTGGTCCGTGCTGCTGGTCGTCGCCGCCCTCGCCTGGGTCATCGGCACCTGGCGCACCGCGCTGACCGCGGTCCTCGCGATGGCCGTGATCGGGGTGCTCGGCGTGTGGGAGCCGTCGATGGACACGCTCTCGCAGGTCCTCGCCGCGGTCGTGGTGACCCTGGTGCTGGGCTTCGCCGTCGGCATCGCCGCCGCCCGCAGCGAACGGCTGGAACGGCTGCTGCGGCCGGTCCTCGACGTCTTCCAGACCATGCCGCAGTTCGTGTACCTGATCCCCGTGGTGGCCCTGTTCGGCGTCGGCCGCGCCCCCGCCGCAGCCGCCGCGGTCGTCTACGCGCTGCCCGCGGTCGTCCGCATCACCACCCAGGGCATCCGGGGCGTCGACCCGGGCGCCCTGGAATCCGCCCGCTCGATGGGCGCCACCGGCGGCCAGCAGCTCCGCCAGGTCCAGCTGCCGCTGGCCCGCCCGGCACTGCTGCTCGCCGTCAACCAGGGCGTCGTCCTCACCCTCGCCGTCGTCATCATCGGCGGCCTGGTCGGATCCGGCGCGCTCGGCTACGACGTCGTGTTCGGCCTCGCCCAGGGCGACCTGGCGACCGGGCTCATCGCGGGCGCCGCGATCGTCTGTCTGGGGCTGATGCTCGACCGGGTCACCCAGCCCACCACCCGCAGCCGGCGGAAGGAGAGCTGACATGGCTCGCACCCGTACGATCCGGGGCCGCAGGGCCCGTACGGCGGCCGGCGCGACGCTGGCGGCCGGAGTGCTGCTCGCCGCCTCCGGCTGCGGCGCAGCGGACATGACCAAGCAGTCGTCGCCGTTCGCGCCCCCGGCCGATGTCAAGACCGTCACCCTCTCCCAGCAGTCCTGGGTCGGCTCCCAGTCCAACGTGGCCGTCGCCAAGAAGCTGCTGGAGGACGAACTGGGCTACCGCGTCGACGTCGTCCAGACGGACGAGGTGCCGGCCTGGGACGCCCTCAGCCAGGGCCGGGTGGACGCGATCATGGAGGACTGGGGCCACCCGGAGCAGGAGCAGCTCTACATCGAGGACAAGGGCACGATCGAACGCGCCGGCGACCTCGGCGTCACCGGCCACATCGGCTGGTTCGTGCCCAAGTACTGGGCGGACAAGCACCCGGACGTCACGGACTGGAAGAACCTCGACAAGTACGCCGACCAGCTCCGCACCCCGGAGAGCGGCGACAAGGGCCAGCTGATGGACGGCTCGCCGTCCTTCATCACCAACGACCAGGCCCTGGTGAAGAACCTGGACCTGGACTACGAGGTCGTCTTCGCCGGCTCCGAGGCCGCCCAGATCAGCCAGATGCGGCAGTCGGCCAAGACGGAGAAGCCGTACCTGACGTACTGGTACAAGCCGCACTGGCTCTTCGAGGAGATCCCGATGGACGAGGTCGAACTCCCGGAGTACACCGAGGAGTGCGCGGCCAAGGCACCGGAGGACATCGACTGCGAGTATCCGACCACGCCGCTGCAGAAGTTCCTCAACGCGGACTTCGTGCAGCGGGGCGGCGAGGCCGTCGAGTTCCTCCAGAACTTCCGGTGGACCGAGAAGGACCAGAACGAGGTCTCCCAGCTGATCGCCGCCGAGAAACTCGCCCCGGAGGAGGCGGCGCAGCGCTGGATCGAGGACAACCCGGACGTCTGGCGGAAGTGGCTGCCCAAATCCTGACCGCCTGCCCCGGCTCACCGGTTCCACGGCGGTGAGCCGGGGGTGCGGCACCGGGGGCGGATTCAGCCGCCCGGCCGGGGGCGGGCTCAGCCGCCCGCCGGAGCCCGTCCGCCGGTCTCCGGCGGCGGCCCCGTCCGGCCGACCGGCCCCATCACGCCGCGTGCCGGTCCCACCGGGCCGACGGGATGGGAGGGGGGCTGCGCCGCTGTGTTCCCCTGCATGGTCGTGAGCCTCCGGATGCACAGCATGGTTCCGCGCCCCCCGGAGCGAGTGGGGCGTCCGCCCCCGGAGGCGCCCGATGACCGACCGTGGCACCGCCGTGCACGGAAAGTACGCCACCCGGGTCAGCCGCCTCCACGCGAATTCGAACTCTCGGAACTGCTGCCCGGGGCCGGGGCCGTCCACGGCAAAGGCCGACCCGGAGTCACCCACCGGGTCGGCCGCTGCGCCGCGTCAGGCCGTGCGGAACGCGGAGGTGTCCAGCGTCAGCCCGAACGGCTCCGGGAGGGCCAGCTCCGCGCCGAAGGGCACCCGGTGCTCGGACTGGTAGCGGCCCTCGCCACCGGGCTCCGAGTACACCGTCGTCCAGCCGTCGTCGTCCAGCGGGTCGACCAGCAGACACACCGGCACCCGGGAGCGGGCGTAGCCGCAGATCTTGTCGCCGCGGTCCCGCCTGGCTGTGGAGCGTGAGGTGATCTCCGCTGCCAGCAACACGTCATCGGCCGGGATTTTCCAGTCCTTGGCACGGCGGAGCGCGTCCGAACCACAGACCAGGAGGTCGGGGATGTACATCTCATCCGTCGCGGGAAGGTGCACGGTGGTGGTGTTGGTGACCGACCAGCCTCGCGGTCGCGCGGACAGTGCCAGCGCGTAGTGCAGTTCACTGTAGATCCAGTTGTGGAAAGTGGTGGGCGTCGGTGAGATGACGATCTCCCCCCCGATGAGCTCAGCCCGCTGTCCCTCCGGCACCTCCAGGTGCTCGTAGGTCCGCAGCAGGTCGTCCAACTCGTGGTCGGGCAGCGGCGCCGTCGTCATCGCGAGACCTCCCATGGTGGGTCCCCCCTTCTGGCTGTGTGCTTGCGTGCCGTACTGCCGTGCGGGGGCCTGGATCCATGATGCGCCATCCGGTGGCCCGGTTCGTGGAAACGCCCCCGTCGTGTAAACGATCGACGCAGGCACAGGTCACCACGGGTGCGGGGCGGGGCGGGCGCCTGACCCGCCCGGTGGGGAGTGCGGTTCCGCGTGGGCCGAACCGCCTGTCCTCGCGCCCTGGTTGTGCGGGGCCGCCGGGCCGAGGACGCCGTGCGCGGGCCGACCGGACACGAGTGGGGGAGCGGAGCGCCCGTGGCCGCGGTACGGGGGAGCGACGTGCCGCCCCGCGTCGCAGGTGCGGATCTGCTCGGCCGTGGGAGACGTGTGCGGTGCCGGGTTTCTCGTGACGGCCGGCGTGGTGTGCGCCTGCGCGCATGTCGTCGCCGGGGCGCTCGGGCTGCCGGACCTGGCCGGTGACGATCCCCCGGCGGGACGGTGGAGCCGGAGTTCCCGCTGCCGGCGGGCCGCCCGACGGTGCGGGGGAGCGTGGAGTCATGGCGGCGCGGTGACCGGGACGCCGCGCTGCAGCGGTGGAAGCCGTGGTCGAGGACGCGCGGCCGGTGTGGCTCGTCGACCGGACCGAGCGGCGCCGTCTCCCGGACGGCACGCCCTCCGAACCGCCCTGCTCCGGCCCGGGCGGCCTGTAGCGCCGCCCGGGCCGGAGCGGGGCGGCGGCGCGCCCCGCGGGCCGGGTGGCGGGCGGGGCGTGACGGCCGCCCGGGGCGGCGGTGCCGGCACGGTCAGGCGTGCTGCCCCGGCTGGTAGACGCCCGGGGTGGCGCGGGAGGTGACGGCGAAGCGGTTCCAGTTGTTGATCGCCACGATCAGGCTGATCAGCTGGGCCAGTTCCGTCTCCTCGAAGTGCGCCGCCGCCCGCTCGTACACCTCGTCCGGGACGAAGCCGTCCGTCAGCACCGTCACCGCCTCGGTGAGGGCGAGCGCGGCCCGTTCCTTCTCGGTGTAGTAGCCGGTGGCCTCCTCCCAGGCGTTGAGGAGGTAGATGCGGTCCTCCCGCTCGCCCGCCGCGCGCGCGTCCTTCGTGTGCATGTCGATGCAGAACGCGCAGTGGTTGAGCTGCGAGCCGCGGATCTTGACGAGTTCGGCGAGCACCGGGTCGACGCCCTTCGAGGCGGCGCGGTCCAGGGCGACCATCGCCTTGTAGACGTCGGGGACGAGCTTCGCCAGATTCATCCGGGGGCCGCCGAGGTGGTCGTGCTGCTGCTGGTTCGTTGTCGTCATGCCTCGACGGTACGAGCACAGTGGACTGGGCGTATGGTCCATTTCCATGACGGATTCGTGGGCCATTCCGGGGGCGGACGGCGCCGGTGCGGTCGGCGGCGGGGCACGTGATCACGGGCCGGTGGGCCACGGGCCGGTCGGCGCGGGTGCGGGCTCCGGCGGACCGGACGGCCACGGGCCGGACGACCACGGGCCGGTCGGCCACGGGCAGGTCGGCGCCGGTGCGGGCGCCGAGGGGGCGGGCGCCGGCACCGATCTGCACCTCGACCTGCCCGCCCCCGGCACGCCCGGGGTGCGGGCGGCGCTCACCGAGGCGCTGCGCGAGGCCGTACGGAGCGGGCGGCTAGCGCCCGGGACCCGGCTGCCCTCCTCCCGGGGTCTCGCCGCCGACCTCGGGCTCGCCCGGAACACCGTCGCCGACGCCTACGGCGAACTGGCCGCCGAGGGCTGGCTCACCGCCCGCCAGGGCTCCGGCACCGAGGTGGCCCGCCGGGCGGAGCCGGTCCGTCCGGCGGCCGGGCCGCCGCCCGTGCCGCACGCCGTGCCGGGAGCCCGTACGCCCCGGCGCCCCGTGTACAGCCTCATGCCCGGCTCGCCCGACACCGCCGCCTTTCCCCGCGCCGCCTGGCTGTCCGCCGCCCGCCGGGCCCTGACCGCCGCGCCCGCGGACGCCTTCGGCTACGGCGACCCGGCCGGGCGGCCGGAGCTGCGGGAGGCGCTCGCCGGCTATCTGGCGCGGGCCCGGGGGGTACGGACGGCGCCGGAACGGATCGTGATCTGCGCCGGTTTCGTACAGGGGCTGATGCTGGTCGGCCGGGCCCTGAGGGCGCAGGGCGCGAGCGCCGTCGCCGTCGACTCGTACGGGCTGGACTTCCACTGGGACCTGCTCCACGGTGCCGGGCTGCGCACCGTGCCGCTGCCGAAGGACGAACACGGCACCCGGGTCGGCGAGCTGGCCGCGGCGGAGGCCGCGGTGCCGGGCGGTATCGGGGCCGTGCTGCTCACCCCCGCGCACCACTTCCCGACCGGCATGCCGCTGGCCCCCGACCGCCGCGCGGCCGTCGTCGACTGGGCGCGCCGCACCGGCGGCCTGGTGCTGGAGGACGACTACGACGGCGAGTTCCGCTACGACCGCCAGCCGGTCGGCGCCCTCCAGGGCCTGGATCCCGAGTGCGTCGTCCACTTCGGCACCGCCAGCAAGAGCCTCGCCCCGGGCCTGCGGCTGGGCTGGCTGGTGCTGCCGCGGCACCTGGTGCCCGAGGTGCTGGCCGCGAAGACCCCGGCCGAGGCGATGACGGGTACCCCCGACCAGCTCACCCTCGCCGAGTTCGTCAAGGGCGGCGGCTACGACCGGCATCTGCGCGCGATGCGGCTGCGCTACCGGCGGCGCCGCGACCAGCTCGTCGCGGCGCTCGCCGAGCGCGCCCCGCACATCCCGGTCACCGGCATCGCCGCGGGACTGCACGCGGTGCTCGAACTCCCGCCCGGCACGGAGCGGTCGGTGCTGCGCAACGCGGCCTGGGAGGGGCTCGCCCTGGAGGGCCTGGGCCGCTTCCGGCACCCGGAATTCCGCGGGGATGCCCCGGGCCGGGAGCCGGACGGCCGCGGCCGGTTCCCGGAGGGGCGCGACGGTCCGGGTCGGGCCTTGGATGACCGCGACGGTATCGGCCCGCTTCCGGACGGCTGTCACGGCCGCCCGGGGCCGTTCCCGGACTGCCGCGACGGTATCGATCCGCCTCCGGACGGCCGCGACCGGCCCGGTGGCCGCGGCCCGGCTCCGGACGGCGGCGGCCGGCGCGGCGGCTCCGGCGCGGCTCCGGACGGTTCGCCGGACCCCGGCAGCCCCGACCGCTCCAACGGCTCCGCTGCCCCCGGCGGCGGCCGCCCGCCGGGGCGGGACGGTCTGGTCGTCGGCTACGGTGCCCCGCCCGACCACGCGTACGCGGGCGCGCTCGACGCCCTGTGCCGCATCCTCCCCTGAGCACGGCCGGCCGGACGCCGGGGCCCGTGGGGCCGGACCCGTGCGCGGGAGCCCGTACGCCGGGGCCCGTAAGAGGTGTCCGTACACCAGGGGCCGTACGACGTGCCCGTGACCCGGAGCCCCTGCGCCGGAGTCCGTACGCCCGAGCCCGGACCGGCCGGTCGACCGGACGGCCCGAGGCCCCCGGCTACGCCCGCAGCACGGCCCTGAGCTGGTCCAGGCCCCAGTCCAGGTCCTCCTTGCCGATCACCAGCGGCGGTGCCAGCCGGATCGTCGCGCCGTGCGTGTCCTTGACCAGCACCCCGCGCTCCATCAGCCGCTGCGAGACCTCCCGCCCCGTGCCGTGGCCGGGGGCGATGTCCACGCCCGCCCACAGGCCCCGGCCGCGCACCGCCGTCACGGGCCCCTCGCCCGTCAGCAGGCCCAGCTCGCGGTGCAGATGATCGCCCAGCTCGGTGGCGCGCTGCTGGTACTCGCCCGTCTCCAGCATGGCGATCACCTCCAGCGCGACCGCGCACGCGAGCGGGTTCCCGCCGAACGTCGAGCCGTGCTCGCCCGGCCGGTACACGCCCAGCACCTCGCGGGACGCGACCACGGCCGACACCGGCACCACACCGCCGCCGAGCGCCTTGCCGAGGACGTACACGTCGGGCACCACGTCCTCGTGCTCGCAGGCGAAGGTGCGCCCGGTGCGGCCGAGCCCGGACTGGATCTCGTCGGCGACGAACAGCACGTTCCGGGCGCGGGTCAGCTCCCGTACGCCCCGCAGATAGCCGGGCGGCGGCACCAGCACACCCGCCTCGCCCTGGACCGGCTCCAGCAGCACCGCGACGGTGTCCTCGTCGACGGCGGCCTCCAGCGCGGCCAGGTCGCCGTACGGGACGATCTCGAAGCCGGGGGTGTAGGGCCCGAAATCGGCGCGGGCCTCCGGGTCGGTGGAGAAGCTGACGATCGTCGTCGTCCGGCCGTGGAAGTTGTCCTCCGCGACGACGATCTTCGCCCGGCCGTCCGGCACTCCCTTGACCCGGTAGCCCCACTTGCGCGCCGTCTTCACGGCCGTCTCGACGGCCTCGGCGCCGGTGTTCATCGGCAGCACCATGTCCTTCCCGCACAGCGCCGCGAGCCGTGCGCAGAACTCGGCGAACCGGTCGTGGTGGAAGGCGCGGGAGGTGAGGGTGACCCGGTCCAGCTGGGCCTTGGCCGCGTCGATCAGCCGGGGGTTGCGGTGGCCGAAGTTCAGCGCGGAGTACCCGGCGAGCATGTCGAGGAAGCAGCGGCCCTCGACGTCGGTCAGCCAGGCGCCCTCGCCGGAGGCCACGACGACGGGCAGCGGGTGGTAGTTGTGCGCGCTGTGCGCCTCGGCGGCGGCGATGCTGCGGTCCGTACGCGTCACGGCTGCTCCATTCGGTCCGGGGGTGCTGGTGTGCCCCTTTCTACTGTCGCCCCGGCGGAATGCCCGGAAACTTTCCCGCGGCGCCCGCGCCGGGCTGCTCGATGTGCGGTTCACCGGGCTTATGTGTTCCTCATCTCATTGTGTGCGTTCCGTTGCCCCGTTGTTGCGGGAGAGGCCGGAGATCGGTTCCGCACCTGAGAGAATGGGCGCATGGCCCTTGATCGACCTCGTGTGCTTTCCGGAATCCAGCCCACCTCCGGCTCGTTCCACCTCGGCAACTACCTGGGTGCGGTCCGGCAGTGGGTCGCGCAGCAGGACACCCACGACGCCTTCTACATGGTCGTGGACCTGCACGCGCTGACCGTGACGCAGGACCCGGAGGCGCTGCGCGCCAACTCCCGGTTCGCGGCCGCCCAGCTGCTCGCGACCGGGCTCGACCCGGAGCGCTGCACGGTGTTCGTCCAGAGCCATGTCCCGGAGCACGCGCAGCTGTCCTGGGTGCTGAACTGCCTCACCGGTTTCGGCGAGGCCTCGCGCATGACCCAGTTCAAGGACAAGTCGGGCAAGCACGGCGCCGACCGCACCACCGTGGGGCTGTTCACCTATCCGGTGCTGATGGCCGCGGACATCCTGCTCTACCAGTCGGACCAGGTCCCCGTCGGCGGCGACCAGCGGCAGCACCTGGAGCTGACCCGCGCGCTCGCAGAGCGGTTCAACGGGCGCTACGGCGACACGTTCAAGGTGCCGGACGCCTTCATCGTCAAGGAGACGGCGCGGATCACCGACCTCCAGGACCCGACGCTCAAGATGAGCAAGTCCTCCTCCACCCCGAAGGGGATCATCAACCTCCTCGACGAGCCGAAGACCTCCGCGAAGAAGATCAAGAGCGCCGTCACCGACACCGGCACGGAGATCAGGTACGACGAGGAGAACAAGCCCGGCCTGAGCAACCTGCTCACGATCTACTCCGCCCTCACCGACACGGACATCGCGGAGCTGGAGCAGCGTTACGAGGGCAAGGGCTACGGCGCGCTCAAGACCGATCTCGCCGAGATCCTGGTGGAGTGGGTGACTCCGTTCAGGCGCCGGACCCAGGAATACCTGGACGATCCGGAGACGTTGGACTCGGTCCTGGCCAAGGGCGCGGAGAAGGCCCGCGCCGTCGCCGCGGAGACCCTCGCGCAGGTGTACGAGCGAGTGGGTTTTCTCGCCGCCAAGCACTGAACGCCGCCCACCGAAACGCACACTGAGCAGGCGGTCCGCGGTGCCGGACCGCCCGCGGCGGCCCGGCGGCCGCCCCTCACGACCCCCGACCCGTCCGGGCGGGACCGGTGATGCTCGCGGCAGCGGGCCGCACCCGCCACACTGGCATCGGTGGCGCCGTCCGGCGCCGTGACAGCAGCAGAGGAGAACGACGTGGGGACCGTAACGCTCGGCGTTTCGATCGCGGTCCCGGAGCCGTACGGCAGCCTGCTCCAGCAGCGGCGCGCAAGCTTCGGGGACACCGCCGCACACGGCATCCCCACGCATGTCACCCTGCTGCCGCCGACCGAGGTCGACAGCTCCGTACTGCCCGCCTTCCGGGCGCATCTGGCCGGGGTGGCCGCCGAGGGGCGTCCGTTCCGGATGCGGCTGGAGGGCACCGGGTCGTTCCGGCCGGTGTCCCCGGTGGTCTACGTCCAGCTGGCCGAGGGGCTCACCGCCTGCACGGTGCTCCAGGAGCAGGTGCGCTCCGGGCCGGTCCACCGCGAGCTGCTGTTCCCGTACCACCCGCACGTCACGGTCGCGCACGGCATCGCCGAGGAGGCGATGGACCGGGCCCAGCGGGAGCTGGCCGACTACACCGCCGCCTGGACCGCCTCCGGCTTCGCGCTCTACGAGCAGGGGCCGGACGGGCATTGGCGGATGATGCGGGAGTATCCCTTCGGCCGGCCCGTCGGCGCGCCCGGTGCCTCGGGCGTGCCCGCGCAGACCTCTCCGCTCAACACGGCAGCCGCCACCTTTCCGCGCCGCTGACAGCACCGCGGACCGCACTGCTGACAGCACCGCGGACGGCCCGGGGGACGGCACCGGGGATTCCGAGCCGTCCGAATCCGGGCCGTCCGGGTGCGGGCCGTCGCCTTCCGGGCCGTCCGAGGGCGGGCCGCCCCCTTCCGGACTGTCGCCTTCCGGGCCGCCGCCTTCCGGGCCGTCCCGGTCCGGGCCGTCCCGGTCCGGGCCGTCGCCTTCCGGTTCCGAGCCGGCGTCCCGTCCCGAGGAGCCGCGCTCAGAGGGTGAGCCGCCGGAAGAGGGGGCGGGGGAGCAGCCGTAGCGCAGCCGCCACCAGGCGCAGCCCGCCGGGCACCCAGACCGTCTCGCGGCGGCGCCGCAGCCCGTGCTCGACGGCCGCGGCCACCGTGTCCGGGTCGGTGGCGAGCGGCGCCTCGGTCAGCCCGCTCGTCATCCTCGTCCGTACGAATCCGGGCCGTACGACCATCACCCGCGCGCCCGTCCCGTACAGCGCGTCGCCCAGGCCCTGCGCGAAGGCGTCGAGGCCCGCCTTGCTCGACCCGTAGACGAAGTTCCCGCGGCGGGCCCGGACAGCGGCGAACGAGGAGAGCACGGCGAGGGTGCCGTGCCCCTGGCGGCGCAGCGCCTGGCCGCACACCAGCCCGGCGGAAAGGGCCCCGGTGTAGTTGGTCCGGGCGACCCGTACGGCCGACTGCGGGCGCTCCTCGTCGTGCTCGGGGTCACCGAGGACGCCGAACGCCAGCAGCACCATGTCGATGTCACCGTCGGCGAACAGCTTGCCGAGCAGCTCCTCGTGGGAATCGGTGTCCTCGGCGTCGAACGCGACCGTACGGGCGTCCGCCCCCAGACCGCGCAGCTCGGCGGCGGCCGCGTCCAGCCGCGGGGAGGGACGGCCGGCCAGCAGGACGGTGCGGGTGCGGTGGGCGACCAGCCGGCGGGCGATGGCGAGGGCGATCTCCGAGGAGCCGCCGAGGACCAGCAGCGACTGCGGGATGCCGAAGGCGTCTTGCACGTGATGCTCCCTGGGGTGGGTTGCGGTGTGTGGGGGGCGGGCTGAGGCGGTGGGTGTACGAGGCGGTGGGGCGGACGCGTCGGTGTGCGGTGGTGGAGTGGATCCGTCGTGCGGCGGTGGCGTGGATCCGTCGTGCGGCGGTGGGTGTGGAGCCGTCGGTGTGCGGCGGTGGCGTGGATCCGTCGGTGTGCGGCGTCGGTGTGGAGCGGTGGTGTGCGGGCGGGGTGTCGAGCGGTGGGCGCGGGGGTGGGCGCCCGGTTCACAGGCCCAGTCGGCGGGCCAGGTCCGAGGCGAAGACGCCGTCCGGGTCGAGCTGCGCGCGCAGCGCCCGGAAGTCGCCGAGCCGCGGGTACATCGCGGCGAGCGTCTCCGGCCGCAGCCGGGCGTCCTTCGCGAGGTAGACCCGGCCGCCGGCCTCGGCGACCACCTCGTCCAGTTCGTCGAGGAAGCGGCCGAGTCCCGGCAGCCCGGCGGGGATGTCCAGGGCGAGCGTCCAGCCGGCCATGGGGAAGGAGAGCCAGCCGGGATCGGCCGGGCCGAAGCGCTTGAGCACGGCGAGGAAGGACGGGCAGCGGCGGCGCGCGAGCATGCCGACGACCCGGCGCAGCGCGTCGGCCCGTTCGTGGCCGACGACGAACTGGTACTGCACGAAGCCCGAGCGCCCGTAGATCCGGTTCCAGTCGGGCACCCCGTCCAGCGGGTGGAAGAAGGCGGAGAGCCGCTGGAGTTCGCCGGTGCGCGACCGGGGCGCCCTGCGGTACCACAGCTCGTTGAACAGCCCGACCGTGCCGCGGCGGAGCAGTCCGTCGGGCAGGAAGCGGGGGGCGGGCGGCAGGGTGCCGGGCCGGAAGGCGAGCGGGTCGCGCCGGGAGCGGGCGGGGAGCGCGTCGAGCGGGGCGTGGTCGCCCCGGGTGAGGACGGCGCGCCCGGTGGCGGAGCCCCGGGCGAGCAGGTCGATCCAGGCGACGGAGTAGCGGTAGCGGTGGTCGCCGGCCGTCAGCCGTGCCATGAGGTCGTCGAGATCGGTGGCGCGCTCGGTGTCGACCGTCATCAGCGAGGTCTCGACCGGCAGCAGCCGCAGGGTCGCGCCCAGCACGACACCGGTGAGGCCCATGCCTCCGGTGGTGGCGTCGAAGAGGTCGGTGCCGGGGGTGACGGTGCGGACCTCGCCGTCGGCCGTGAGCAGGTCCAGCGAGCGGACGTGCCGGGCGAAGCCGCCCTCCGCGTGGTGGTTCTTGCCGTGGATGTCGGCGCAGACCGCCCCGCCGACGGTGACCTGCCGGGTGCCGGGTGTGACCGGTACGAACCAGCCGAGCGGCAGCAGCACCTCCATCAGCCGGTGCAGGCTGACGCCCGCGTCGCACACGGCCTCGCCGTGCTCGGTGTCGACCGAGCGGACGCGGTTCAGCCCGGTCATGTCGAGGACGTGGCCGCCGGCGTTCTGCGCGGCGTCCCCGTAGGCCCGGCCGAGGCCGCGCGCGATGACGCCGCGCGGGCCGCGGTCGCGTACGGCGGCGGCGGTCTCGGCGTACGAGCGGGGACGGACCAGGGTCACGGTCGCCGGGGCGGTGCGGCCCCAGCCGGTGACGGTCGTGGTGACGGCGGCGGTACCGGACGGGGTGCCGGACTCCGGTGCGGACTCCGGTGCGGAGCCGGACGCCGATGCGGCCGACCGGTCGGCCGGGTCCGGTGGGGAGGAGGGAGACGAGGGAGACGAGGGGGAGGAGGGAGAGGAGGGAGACGAGGGGTGTGGGGGGGACGAGGGGTGTGAGCGGGACGGGTGGGATGCCGGGCCGGTCGGGGCTGATGGCGTGGGGTCGGTGGGGGGTGTGCCGGCGGGGGGACTGACAGCGGCCATGGGCGTGACCGTATCGCCCTGTTTGCCGCGTTCGGTGATGCTCGTCGGAGCATCCCCGAAAAGAGTGATTATCCGAGTGTCCGACAGGATGACCGAGCGCGGACGGGCCGCGCCCCGCACAGTCGTCCTGACGGCCCCGCGTCCTGACAGACCCGTACGGGAGGAGTCGGCCCGGTGTTCCTCCGAGACGGACCCCGCACGGTCCACGCGCTCCGTGCCCGCGCCCGGCGGGCGGACCGCGTCCTCGCCGCGGCCCTGCGGGAGTGCGGCGCCGACGCCGGGATCGCCGCCGTGACCCGCGGCCTCTCGCACAGCGGCGAACACGCCGCGCTGTGGCTCGCCGCCGGACTCACCGGCGCGGCCACCGACCCTGCGCGGCGCTCCCGCTGGCTGCGCGGGACCGCCCTGGTGGCGCTCGCGCACCTGACCGCCATGGGCGTCAAACGCGCCGTACGCCGTCCCCGTCCCGGCCTGCCGGGCCCGCCGCCCCTGGTCGGCACCGTGGGCCGGCACTCCTTCCCCAGCTGCCACGCCACCTCGGCCGCCGCCGCGGCGGTTGCCTTCGGCGCGCTGCCCCCGGCCGGCCGCTGGGCGCCCCCGCTCGCGGCCGCCGTGTGCGTCTCCCGGCTCGTCGCCGGCGTCCACTACCCGTCGGACGTCGCGGCGGGGGCGGCCCTCGGAGCCCTGACGGCCCGCCTGGGCGGCCGCGGTGCCCGTCCGGCCGCCCGCGAGGGACCGCCCGGCCTGCCGACCGCCGCGTCCGCGCGTTCCGCTCACCCGCCAGGAGGCCACCGGCATGGCTGACCGCACCGCACTGATCGAGGAACCGCCGAGCGGAGCCGCCGCACCTCCCGGGCCGCCGGGGCGGATCGCCCGGGCCGCCGCCCTTCCCGCGGGGCTGCTGCGCACCGCCCGGCCCCGGCAGTGGGTGAAGAACGTCCTGGTGGCCGCCGCGCCCGCGGCCGCCGGGGAACTCGCCGCACCCGGTGTGGCACTGCGCCTGCTCGTCGTGTTCGCACTGTTCACGGCCGCCGCGTCCGCCGTCTACCTGGTCAACGACGCCCGCGACGCCGAGGCCGACCGCGCCCACCCGGAGAAGTGCCGCCGCCCCGTTGCCGCCGGGCAGGTCCCGGTGTCCGCCGCGTACGCCGCCGGCGGGACGCTCGCCGTGTGCGCGCCCGTCGCGGCGGCACTGCTGTGCAACGCCGCAACCGCCGTGCTGCTGACCGGATATCTCGTCATGCAGTTCGCCTACTGCGTGGCGCTCAAGCACGTCCTGGTCGTCGACCTGTCCGTCGTGACCACCGGCTTCCTGCTCCGCACCATGGCCGGCGGGGTCGCCCTCGGCATCCCGCTGTCCCGCTGGTTCCTGATCACCGCGGGTTTCGGCGCGCTCTTCATGGTCTCGGCCAAGCGCTACTCCGAAGCCGTACGGCTGGCCGGCCTCGCGGGCGCCACCCGGCCGCTGCTGAACGACTACACCGCCGGCTATCTGCGCTTCGTCTGGCAGCTCGCCGCCGGGGTCGCCGTGCTCGCGTACTGCCTGTGGGCCCTGGAGGCGGACGGCCCGGCGCAGGGCGCCCTGCTGCCCTGGCGGCAGCTGTCCATGGTGCCGTTCATCCTCGCCGTCCTGCGGTACGCCGTCTTCGCCGACCGGGGCACCGCCGGCGCCCCCGAGGACGTCGTCCTCCGCGACCGGCCGCTGGTCCTGATCGCGCTCGCCTGGGCGGCCCTGTACGGTCTCGCCGTCGCCGGACTGTGAGCAGCGGGACGGCCGGGACCGGGACCGCCGGGACCGCCGGGGTCAGGGCGGTCGGGGCAGTCGGGACCGGGACCGCCGGGACCGGGGCGGTCGGGATCGGGGCGGCCCCGTCAGTCGGGACGGCCGGAGCAGGGAGCGTGGGCGCCGTGTGCCGGAGCGCCGGAGACGTGGGCGCCGCGGCCGGGAGCGGGCCGTGAGGGCCGGGCAGCGGACCCGGCTGCGCGCGCTCGGCCCCGAACTGCTCGGCTTCGCCCTGGCCGGCGCCCTCGCCTACGCGGTCGATCTCACCCTCTTCCTCTGGCTCCGCGGCCCCGCCGGATTCGACCCGATCACCGCCAAGGCGCTGTCGTTCGCCGCCGCGTGCACCGTCGCGTACCTCGGCAACGCCGCCGGACCGTACCGCCGCCGCACGGCCGCCGCCGGCCGTGCCCGCCGCGGGCTGGTGTTCCTCGCCGTGAATCTCGCCGGGGCGCTGGTGCAGCTCGGCTGCCTGGGCGTCTCGCACTACGTCCTCGGGCTCACCTCGGCGCGCGCCGACGCGGTGTCCGGCGCGGGCATCGGCATGGCGCTCGCCACCTGCCTGCGCTTCTGGGGCACCCGCACCCTGGTGTTCACCGCCCCGGGCGGGCACACACGGCCCGAGACGGGGTAGACCACCCGGCATGGACTGGCTGAAAAACATCCCGGTGGTCGGCCCCCTCTACCGCAGGCTGACGCTGACGCACACCTGGCGGGCCTACGAACGGCTCGACGTGGTGCACTGGACGCGGCTCGCCGCCGCCATCACCTTCACCAGTTTCATCGCCCTCTTCCCGCTGATCACCGTCGGTGCCGCGATCGCCGCCGCGCTGCTCACCGACGCCCAGGTGCGGGAACTCCAGGGGCGGCTCGCCGACCAGATCCCCGGCATCTCCGAGCAGATGAACATCGAGGACCTGGTCTCCCACGCCGGTGCCGTGGGGCTGATCGCCGGCGCGCTGCTGCTGTTCACCGGCACCGGCTGGATCGGCTCGCTGCGCGAGTGCCTGCGCGCCGTGTGGCAGAAGGAGGAGGACCCGGGCAACCCGTTCCTGCTCAAGGCCAAGGACGGCGCCGTACTCGTCGGGCTCGGCGCCGTCGCGCTGGTCGCCCTGGGCGGCTCCGCGTTCGCCAGCAGCGCCGTGGGCTGGGTCGCCGACCGGATCGGCCTCGCCGAGGGCGGCGTGGGCCGGGTGCTGCTGTTCCTCGCCGGACTGGCGATCGCCGCGCTCGCGAACTTCCTGATGCTGGCCTATCTGCTGACCAGGCTGCCGCGGGTCACCCCGGACCGGCGCGCCGTCGTGATCGCGGGGCTGATCGGCGCCGTCGGCTTCGAACTGCTCAAGTGGCTGCTGAGCGGCTATCTCCAGGGCGTGGCCGGCAAGAACATGTACGGCGCGTTCGGTGTGCCCATCGCCCTGATGCTGTGGATCAACTTCACGGCCAAGCTGCTGCTGTTCTGTGCCGCCTGGACCGCGACCCAGCACACGCTCGCCACTCCGGAGGCCATGAAGCCGGAGGAGCCGGAGGAGCCGGAGGAGCCGGAGGAGCCGGAGGAACTGGAGGAGCCGGTGAAGGAGGCGGAGGAGAAGTAGAGCCGGGGGAGAGGGAAGACGCGGCGGAGGAGAAGCAGAGCTGGAGGAGAAGGAAGAAGGATGACGCGGCGGAGGATCCGGAGACGTCACGGAGGCAGCGGCGGCGGAAGCCATCGGGGAGCGGTAGCCATCGGGGAGCGGTAGCCGCCGGAAAGCGGACGCCGCCGGGAAGCGGACGCCGCCGGGAAGCGGACGCCGCCGGGAAAGCGGAAGGAGCGGGGAGAGCCGGGCGAGCCGGGCGGCAGGGCGGCGCGGGGAAAGCCGCCGGGGGACCGGCGAGGCCGGGGCCCGCCACCCGGCCGCGGCAGGAGCCGGGCCCCGACCCGACCGACCCCGGACCGACCCCGGACCTCCTCGACCCTCCTGCCGCTCACTCAGACCTTGGGGCGGCGGCGGACCAGCTCCGGCAGCGGCCACCGGCGGTGCACCAGCAGTCCGCCCGCGGCCAGCAGCACCAGCGTCCCGCCCGTGACCCCGAGGACCGTCCACACACCGTCCGAACCGCCGCTGCCCTGCCCGGCCGCGATACCTGCCTGCTCGGGCTCCTCGGCGTTCTTCCCGGCGCCCCCGGCATGGCCGTCGTCCGCCTCCTCGACCCCCTTCGGGGCGACCAGGGTGCCGACCGGCTCGACCGTGCCGGCCGCGGTGAAGCCCCAGTCGAACAGCTCGGCCGTCTCCTCGTAGACCGCGGTCTGGCCCTCGGCCCAGGGGTTCATGACCGTCACCAGCAGCACCCGGTCGCCGCGCTGTGCGACGCCGGTGAAGGTGGTGCCGGCCTTCGAGGTGTAGCCGTTCTTGACGCCCGCGATGCCCTTGTACGGTTCGAGGCCGTAGGCGCCGGTGAGCAGCCGGTTGGTGTTCTGGATCTCGAAGCTGTCGCGCTTCTTCTTGCCCTTGTCCTTGCCCTTCTTGACCGTCTTCACCTCGCCGGGGAAGTCGGCCGTCGCCGTCGCCGCGTACTTCCGGAAGTCGGGCTTCTGGAGACCCGAGCGGGCGAACAGGGTCAGGTCGTAGGCGCTGCTGACCTGGCCGGGCTCGTCGTAGCCGTCGGGGCTGACGACATGGGTGTCGAGGGCGTTCAGCTCGCCGGCGTGCTCCTGCATCTCCGCGACGGTCTTCTTCTTGCCGCCGTTCATCGCCGACAGGACGTGCACCGCGTCGTTGCCGGACCTGAGGAAGACGCCGAGCCACAGGTCGTTCACGGAATACGTGAGGTGTTCCTTGATGCCGACCACGCTGCTGCCGGGGCCCATGCCCTCCAGGTCCGACGGCTCGACCTTGTGCTCCAGGTCCTTGTCGAACTTCGGCAGCAGGGTGTCCGCGAAGAGCATCTTGAGGGTGCTCGCGGGCGGCAGCTCCCAGTGCGCGTTGTGGGCCGCCAGCACGTCACCCGACTCGGCGTCCGCCACGATCCACGACTTGCCCGTGAGCTTCTTCGGCAGTTTCGGGGTGTCCGGGCCGGGCCGCACCTGTGTCCCCGGCCGGCCGAGCAGGTCTCCGCCCACCGTGGACATCTTCGCCGGCGGCTTCGGCTCCTTCTTCTTCCCGTCCTCGGCGAACGCCGGCCCGGCGCACAGCAGCGGCAGCAGGACACCCGCGGCGAGGCTCAGCGCGGCACCGCGCGACGGCAGGACGGTACGGACGGCACGAGATGCCGGGAGATAGGCAGACACGACCGTGAACGTACAGGTACCGGCTGACAACGCGACACCCCGGTGGCGCACTTGAGCCACCGTCCGTCACCACCGGGGCGTCGCCGCGTCCGCTGTTGTACGCCTGTGCACCTGCACCGGCCGCC
>NZ_WHPN01000234.1 GCF_009735685.1 Streptomyces lycii
TGGGGCACGGCAACGCGGGGCCCGCCCTCACCCGGATAAGTGAGAACCGGGGTCCCCGGCCGGGCGGCGGCCACCGCCTTGCGGGGGCGGGGCGGCGGCCGTTACAAGTCTGCCCAACAGAAGTTACCGCCTGGTATTGAACGGGCGGCCGGCAGAACGGGGACGCGGGGCATGCACGACACGGGCGAGGCGGGCGGCACGGGCAGGGCGGGCACGGGCCGGGCGGGTGGCACGTACGGCACAGGCGGGGCGGAGACGGCAGGCGGGGCGCGCTCGGGCGAGGCGGGCGGCACCGGCCAGGCGGGCACGGGCCGGGCGGGGGCGGGTGGCACGTACGGCACGGGCGGGGCGGAGGC
>NZ_WHPN01000235.1 GCF_009735685.1 Streptomyces lycii
CACCCCCGCCCGCACCGCACGCCCTCGTGCTTCGCACGCCCCCGAGCACCGCAACGCCCCCGAGCACCGCAACGCCCCCGCGCACCGCACACCAGAGCGCGCCCCGCAGCCCCGCCGCCCCCGCCGGAGGCGGTCAGTGGCCGCGTGCGATCCACTCCTCCAGGTGCGGGGCCTCCGCCCCGATCGTCGTCGCGTCACCGTGCCCCGTACGGACCACCGTCTCCGGCGGCAGCGTCAGCAGCCGGTCCCGGATCGAGTCGACGATCACCGGGAACGAGGAGTACGACCGGCCCGTCGCGCCCGGCCCGCCCTGGAAGAGGGTGTCACCGGAGAAGACGGTGCCCAGTTCCTCGGCGTACAGGCAGACCGCGCCGGGGCTGTGCCCGGGGGTGTGCAGCACGCGGAGGCCCGTACCGCCGACGGTCAGCACGTCGCCGTCGGCGAGGGCTCCGTCCGGCTTGCGGTCGGGGTGCTTCATCTCCCACAGCACCGTGTCCTCGGGGTGCAGCAGCACGGGCGCGCCGGTGCGGTCGGCGACCTCGGGGGCCGCGTCGATGTGGTCGTCGTGCCCGTGGGTGCAGATCACGCCGAGAAGCCTGCGGTCCCCGACGGCGGCGAGGATCGCGTCGGCGTCGTGCGCGGCGTCGACGACGAAGACCTCGCTGTCGTCACCGACCAGCCAGACGTTGTTGTCGACCTCCCAGGTGCCGCCGTCGAGGGAGAATGTCCCGGAGGTGACCAGATGGTCCACGCGCACACCACCGCCCTCCGTGCCACCGCCCTCCGCGCGACCGGCCGCCGCCGCGTCGCCGTCCCGGGCCGTACCGTCCCTGCGCTCCATGCCGTCCCTGCGCTCCATGCCGTCCCTGCGCTCCATGCCGTCCCTGTGCTCCGTACCGTCGCCCGCCATCAGAGGTTCACCACCGAACGCAGCACGTCACCGTGGTGCATCTTCTCGAACGCGGGCTCGATGTCCTCGATGCCGATCGTCTCGGTGACGAACGCGTCCAGGTCCAGCCGGCCCTGGAGATAGAGGTCGATCAGCATCGGGAAGTCCCGCTCGGGCAGGCAGTCGCCGTACCAGGACGACTTCAACGACCCGCCGCGCCCGAACACGTCGAGCAGCGGCAGCTCCAGCTTCATCTCCGGAGTGGGCACGCCGACGAGCACGACGGTCCCCGCCAGGTCGCGGGCGTAGAAGGCCTGCTGGTACGTCTCGGGGCGGCCGACGGCGTCGATGACGACGTCCGCGCCGAAGCCGCCGGTCAGCTCCTGGACGGCCTTGACGACATCGGTGCCGCCACCGCCGTTGACGGTGTGCGTGGCGCCGAGGCCGCGCGCCGTCTCCAGTTTCCGGTCGTCCAGGTCGACCGCGATGATCTTCGAGGCGCCGGCCAGCCGGGCGCCCGCGACCGCGGCGCTCCCGACGCCGCCGCAGCCGATGACGGCGACGGTGTCCCCACGCGTGACCTGCCCGGTGTTGAGCGCCGCTCCGAGACCCGCCATCACTCCGCAGCCGAGCAGCCCGGCCGCCGCGGGGGAGGCCGAGGGGTCGACCTTGGTGCACTGTCCGGCGGCCACCAGGGTCTTCTCGGCGAAGGCGCCGATACCGAGGGCCGGAGTGAGCGCGGTTCCGTCCGCGAGCGTCATCGGCTGGGCCGCGGTGTGGGTCGAGAAGCAGTACCAGGGCCGTCCCCGTTTGCAGGCGCGACACGTCCCGCACACCGCACGCCAGTTGAGGATCACGAAGTCGCCGGGTGCGACATCCGTCACGCCCGCGCCGACGGACTCCACGGTCCCGGCCGCCTCGTGTCCGAGCAGGAACGGGAACTCGTCGTTGATGCCGCCGTCCCGGTAGTGCAGGTCGGTGTGGCAGACGCCGCAGGACCGGACCCGGACCACGGCCTCGCCCGGCCCCGGATCGGGCACGAGGATCGTCTCGACCCGGACCGGCTCACCCTTGCCGTGAGCCACGACGCCGCGCACTTCTTGTGCCATGGACTGCCTCACTTCTTCCGGCTTCCGCCGGACTGGTTACTGACGGGCACTTGGCGTGCGGCCACCCGGCCGGTTACGGCGGTGATCCGCACAGCTCACTCTCATACCCCGGACCGGCCCCGTCCACCGTGCGGCCCGCCGCGCCGCGCCTCCGGGGCCGTGCGCCCATCGCCGTGCGCCACCCGGGCGCCGCGGCGCGCACACGAAGGCGCATGAAGGCGCGCGGAGGAGTGCGGAGGAGTGCGGAGGCGCGCGAAGGGGCCCCGGATCGCTCCGGGGCCCCTCGGTGCCTGCGCGTGATGTCAGACGTTGACGCCGAAGTCCTGGGCGATGCCCGTCAGACCGGAGGCGTAGCCCTGGCCGACGGCGCGGAACTTCCACTCGGCGCCGTTGCGGTAGAGCTCACCGAAGACCATGGCGGTCTCGGTGGCGGCGTCCTCGCTCAGGTCGTAGCGGGCGATCTCGCTGCCGCCGGCCTGGTTGAGCACGCGGATGTAGGCGTTCCGCACCTGGCCGAAGTTCTGGCTGCGGGCCTCGGCGTCGTAGACGGAGACCGGGAAGACGATCTTGTCGACGTCGGCGGGGAGACCGGCCAGGTTGACCTGGATCTGCTCGTCGTCGCCCTCGCCCTCACCCGTGCGGTTGTCACCGGTGTGCACGATGGTCTGGTCCGGCGTCGCCTTGTTGTTGAAGAAGACGAAGTGCTGGTCGGAGACGACCTTGCCGGCCGCGCTCACCGCGATGGCGCTCGCGTCGAGGTCGAAGTCGGTGCCCGTGGTGGTGCGGACGTCCCAGCCGAGGCCCACCGTGACGGCGGTGAGGCCCGGGGCCTCCTTGGTGAGCGAAACATTGCCGCCCTTGGACAGGCTTACAGCCATGGGGTCGTCCCTTTCGTCGTCAGTGTGTCGGGCTTCGTACCGGAGACGAAGCTACCGTCACCCCTCACAACGCCGACACGGTCCCGCCGGGTTCCGCCCCGCGGCCCCTTCTTCACTTCCGGCTCCGGACGGGGCCGGGGAAACCCGTCCGGCACGCCGCCCCGCGCGGTGTGAAAAGTGGATGACTCCGCGGCCGGGTGGCGGGATCATGGGAGACATGTCCGGGCCCTATGTCATCCGCGGCTCGGTCTCCCTGCCGGAGGCCGAGCTCAGCTGGCGTTTCTCCCGTTCGTCCGGGCCCGGCGGCCAGCATGTGAACACCAGCGACAGCCAGGTGGAGCTGCGCTTCGACCTCGGGCGGACCGAGTCGCTCCCGCAGGTCTGGAAGGACCGGGCCCTGGAGCGGCTGGCCGGGCGGCTGACCGACGGCGTGATCACCGTACGGGCGTCCGAGCACCGGTCGCAGTGGCGCAACCGGGAGACGGCGGCCGTCCGGCTCGCGTCGCTGCTGGCCCAGGCGACGGCCCCGCCGCCGAAGCCGCGCAGAAAGACGAAGATCCCGCGCGGCATCAACGAGCGGCGGCTGCGGGAGAAGAAGCGGCGCGGCGAGACGAAGCGCGGCCGCGGCGGAGGCGGCTGGGACTGAGGCACGCGGGCCGCTGCGTGCCCCGTACGGTCACCGCGTGCTCCGTACGTGCTGCGTGCTCGGTACGGTCGCCGCGGTGTGTTTCGTGCGGTCGCCTTGGCGTGTTCCCCAGGGCTTCCGTGGTGCGTTCCGCGGGGAAACGCGCCCGGGCGCCGCCCGCCCGGCCGAGCCGGGGGGACAGCGCCCGAGACCAACCAATCGCGCAGATCAGTGGTGGTTCTTCTTGGCCTCGACCTTGATGCTGGTCTCCTCCTCCGCGGAAGAGGCGGCCGAGCAGTTGGTCTGCTCCGCCTCGCCGATCAGGGCGAGGTTGATGGGGATCAGGCAGGAGAGAATCGGAACGTTCGTCGTCTCGGCCTCGACGTCGTCGGCGAACGCACCGGTGGTGCCGCCGGCCAGGGCGAGAGCGGCGACCGCGCTGACAAAGGTCTTCTTCAGCTTCATGCTGTATGTCTCCTTGACGAGAGAGGGAAGGCCCGGTCTCCCCGGTCGCTGAACACGACCGGAGAAATCGGTTCCCGAGATCGGGTCCCCAAACGGCCCGTCCCGGAAGGGCGGGGAGTTGCCTCCCCACGGCGAAAACACTAACCGAGCGAATCGGACATTTACTGCTTTTCTCGTCCGCGTGTCGCGAGTGTCGCGCGGCGGTCCCGCAAGGCGCCGTGCGGCCCCGGATCCCGCTTGTGGCAGGGATGTCCGGGCCGGGCGCGGGGGCGTGGCCCTCTTGTCGTATTTCCCCGGGAGTGAAATGCAACAGGCCCGTGCCGCCGAAGCGGTACGGGCCTGTTGCCGGCGGAGGTGGGCTGCTGGATTTCCTATTCGCCAACCCGGTTAACGAGTGGGTTCGTAAAGGGTTGCGCCGCCAAAAGAGTGAATTCGGTCCGGGGTATTCCGGTGAATTGAACCGGGAGCCCCGCACCCCGCTCGCTGTTGCGCGGCGCTGTCGCCGCCGCCTCG
>NZ_WHPN01000236.1 GCF_009735685.1 Streptomyces lycii
GCCGAGGGCGGCGGCGCGGAGTTCACCGTACGGCTGCCGATCGCCGGGAGGGCGGGGGCCGCGGCGGGCGCTTCCGCGGCGCGCGGCACGGGAGCGGCCCGGTGAGTCCCCGGACCGCGCCCATCCGCGTACTCGTCGTCGAGGACGATCCCGTCGCGGCCGACGCGCACGCCCTGTACGTCGAGCGGATCCCCGGTTTCTCCGTCGCCGGTACCGTCCATTCCGGTGCCGAGGCGCGCCGCCGTCTCGACCGGGACCCGGTGGACCTGCTGCTGCTCGACCTCTATCTGCCGGACGGTCACGGGCTGGGGCTGCTGCGGTCGCTGCGCGCCGCGGGCCGTACCGCCGACGTGATCGCCGTGACCTCGGCGCGCGACCTGGAGGTCGTACGCGAGGGCGTGTCGCTCGGGGTGGTGCAGTACGTGCTGAAGCCGTTCGCGTTCGGCACGCTCCGCGACCGGCTCCTGCGGTACGCCGAGTTCCGCGGCGCGGCGGGCGAGGCCAGCGGGCAGGAGGAGGTGGACCGCGCGCTGTCGGCGCTGCGCGCCCCGCAGCCCGCCGCGCTCCCCAAGGGGCTCAGCGGCCCGACGCTGGAGTCGGTGACCCGGGCGCTGCGCGACTCCGGCGAGGCGGGGCTGACGGCGCAGGCGGCGGGTGAGGCGGTGGGCATCTCCCGGATCACCGCGCGGCGCTATCTGGAGCACCTGGTGGACGCCCGGCAGGCCGAACGGCGGCCGCAGTACGGGCACGTCGGCCGGCCGGAGCTGTGCTACCGCTGGCTGAGCGGCCGCTGACCACCTGTTGTCGTCCGCCGGGCACCTCGTTCACGTCTATTGACCTGACATTCTGAACAACCGTACGGTCACCGGGCAGTCAAGCCGTCGGCTGCGCACAAGGAGGTCGTGCCGTGCGCCCCACCGCCCCGCTCATCCTCGTCACCGTCCTGGCCGCCAGCGCCGTCACGGCCTGCGGCGGCGGATCGTCGAGCGACCCGGACACCATCGAAGTCGCCTACAACAGATCCACGGACAACAACGTCCGCTTCAAGGACAACTACCTCGAGGCCGTGAAGAAGGACTTCGAGAAGGCCAATCCCGGCAAGAAGGTCAAGCTGGTGCCGATCCAGGCGCCGGACAACGACTACGCCACCAAGGTCCAGCAGATGATGCGCTCCCCGAGCACCTCGCCGGACCTGGTCTACGAGGACACCTTCCGGATCAACTCCGACATCAAGGCCGGTTATCTGCGCCCGCTGGACGGCTATCTGAAGGACTGGAAGAACTGGGACCGCTTCGCGGACACCGCGAAGACCGCCGCCCGGGCCGAGGACGGCAAGACGTACGGCGTCCCGGACGGCACCGACACCCGGGGCCTGTGGTTCAACAAGGAGATCTTCGCCAAGGCGGGCCTGCCCGGCGACTGGCAGCCGGAGTCCTGGGACGAGATCCTGGAGGCCGCCCGCACCATCAAGGAGAAGGTCCCGGGCGTCACCCCGCTCAACGTCTACACCGGCAAGGCCCCGGGCGAGACCTCCGTGATGCAGGGCTTCGAGATGCTGCTGTACGGCACGGGCGAGGACCCGCTGTACGACGCCGGGCAGAAGAAGTGGGTCACCGGCGGCAAGGGCTTCCGGGACGCGCTGGAATTCCTCCGCACCGTCTACGGCGAGAAGCTGGGCCCGGACGTCTCCGACGCGCTCGACCCGACCGTCGGCACGACCGTCGCCAACGACTGGCTGCCCGAGGGCGAGCTGGCGATCGCCCTGGACGGCTCCTGGCTCGGGCAGAACTGGCTGAAGTCCGGCGGCCAGCCGTGGCCCGAGTGGTCCGAGGTGCTCGGGCAGGCCGCGATGCCCACCCAGGACGGCGCGGAGCCCGGCAGGGTCAGCATGTCGGGCGGCTGGACCTGGTCGATCCCGCAGAAGGCCGGGAACCCGGACCTCGCCTGGAAGTTCATCGAAACCCTCCAGAACAAGAAGAACGCGGTCAAGTGGTGCGTGGAGGGGGCGCAGATCGCCGTCCGCGACGACGTCGCGGAGGACCCCGAATACCGCCGGTCGATGCCGGGCGTCAACTTCTTCACCGGACTGGTGGAGCACACCCACTACCGGCCGGCCGTGCCCGCCTATCCGCAGGTGTCGTCCGCGATCGGCGAGGCGATGGAGGCCGTCACCACGGGCGACGCCACACCGGCCCAGGCGGCGAAGGCGTACGACGAACAACTCCGGTCGATCGCCGACGGCGCGGTGACCGACGGGTCGGAGTGAGCACCGCGGCCGGCCGGCCCGCCGCGCCGGTGCGGACCGGAGCGGCGGGCCGGGGCGGCGCGAAGAGGCGGCAGGGCGCGCTGCGCTGGCTGCCCGTCGCCCCGGCGACCGCGCTGCTGCTGCTGTTCCTCGCCGGGCCGATCGGCTACTGCGTCTGGATCGCCTTCACGGACATGCAGCTGACCGGGGCCTCCTCCACCAACTTCGTGGGCCTGGAGAACTTCCGGCGGGCCTTCGCCGACGACAACTTCCGCAACGCCGTCGTACTGACCCTGGTCTTCACCGTCATCTCCTCGATCCTGGGCCAGAACACGCTCGGGCTGGCGCTGGCCGGGCTGATGCAGCGCGCGTCGAAACCGGTCCGCACCGTCACCGGCACCATCGTCATCTGCGCCTGGGTACTGCCCGAGATCGTCGCGGGCTTTCTGCTGTACGCCTTCTTCCGCCGCGAGGGAACGCTCAACATGGTGCTGGACTGGCTGCATCTGCCGTCCCAGAACTGGCTGTTCACGCTGCCGATCCTCGCCGTGTCGTTCGCGAACGTGTGGCGCGGCACCGCCTTCTCGATGCTGGTCTACTCCGCCGCCCTGTCGGAGATCCCCAAGGAGATCACCGAGGCCGCGCAGGTCGACGGCGCGAGCGGATTCCAGCGGCTGTTCCGGGTGACGCTCCCGATGATCCGCCGCTCGATCGGCACCAACCTGATGCTGAACACCCTCCAGACGCTGTCCGTCTTCGGGCTGATCTGGGCGATGACCCGCGGCGGTCCCGGCAACCGCAGCCAGACGCTGCCGGTATTCATGTACGACCAGGCGTTCCTGAAGAGCTTCATCGGCTACGGCACCGCGGTGGCGCTGCTGCTCCTGCTCGTCGGGGCGCTGTTCTCGGTCGTCTATCTGCGGCTGATGCGGGAGGAGGTGTGACCGGCATGCGCTCACCGCTCGCCGCCCGGCGGCCGCTCTCGCCCCTGGCCTCGGGGAACGCCCCGCGGCTGCTCCGGCGGCCGCGCGGCCGGCTCGCCGCGGACCTCGCCCTGCTGGCCGTGGCCGCCGCGTTCGTCCTGCCGCTGGCCTGGCTGGTGCTGGCCTCGCTGGACGCGGACGCCGACCTGCGGGTCGCGCCGCCGTCCCCCGCGACGCTGGACAACTACTCGGCCGTGCTGACACCGGAGATCACCTACACGCCGATGCTCAACAGCCTGCTGCTGTGCGGCGGGGCGACGGTGCTGACAGTGGTGTGCTCGGCCCTCGCTGCGTATCCGCTGTCCAGGCTGCGCTCCCGGGCCGTCCGGCCGTATCTGCTGACGGTGCTGTTCACCACCTGTCTGCCGATCACCGCGATCATGGTGCCGGTGTACGGGCTCTTCGTGCAGGTCGAACTGGTCGACACCATGCACGGCACCGCCCTCTTCCTCGCCACCTCACAGCTGCCGTTCGGGATCTGGCTGATGAAGAACTTCATGGACGGCGTCCCGGTCGTGCTGGAGGAGGCCGCCTGGACGGACGGCGCGTCCGCGCTCCAGACGCTGGGGCGGGTGGTGCTTCCGCTGATGGGGCCGGGCGTCGCGGTCGTCACCGTCTACAGCTTCATCATGATGTGGGGCAACTTCTTCGTCCCCTTCATGCTGCTGCTCTCCCCCGACCAACTGCCGGCGTCGGTGAGCATCTTCACCTTCTTCGGCGACCACGGCTCGGTGGTCTACGGCCAGCTCGCCGCGTTCTCGATCCTCTACTCCACACCGGTGCTGCTGCTGTACGTGCTGATCTCCCGGCGGCTGGGCGGCGGCTTCGCGCTGGGCGGCGCGGTCAAGGGCTGACCGCGCCGCCGGGTGCGCGTTCCCGGGCGTCCGGCTCACTTCGTCACGGCCGCTTCGACCTCCTCGAAGGTCTCGGGGTCCACCAGCCCGGTGTCCTCCAGCACCTCGATGTGGTCCAGCACGGTCTGGTTGGCCTGCCGGGCGTGGCGGCGGATGATGTCGTTCTGCGTGCCTCCGCGGACCTGCGCGATGGTGGTGAAGATCTTGCCGTGCGAGGCGCGCAGCAGGTTGGCGAAGAGCTTGTCGAACTCGGCGCCCTCGGCGGCCTTCATCTGCGCCACCCAGCCCTGCTGCTCCTCGGTCGCCTTGTCGGGGAGCTGGACGTTCAGCATCTTCGCGTCCTCGCGGACCAGCTGGTCCAGCTTCGCGTGACCCTCGATCAGATGGTGCCCGGCCCGCTTGACCGCCGCGCTGCCCGCCTGGGTCTGCGCCATCTGGCCCGCGGGGATCTCCCACAGCCCGGCCTGCCGGACGGCGACCAGGAAGTTCTTCTCGCTCTCGGTCAGCCGTCCGGCGTCGACCGCTTCCTGGGGTGTCGCCGCGTTCGCGCCCGTCTGCGCCTCGGGTACGGGGCCCTGGGCCCCGGCGACGGGCACGGTCGCCGCGTCCTCGTCGGCGTTGGCCTCGCTGCCGCTCTGCAGCGAGATGAGCACCGGGACGAGTGCGAGCACGGCGACGACCGTGAGGGCGATGGCCGCGGTGCGCATCGAGATTCCGGTCTGCGAAGCGCGTCGGTAGGAACTCACGGGGGATGCCTCCTCCGGGGGGACGGTGTTCCTACCCGGTACGGCGCGCCCGCGCCCGCTGTTCAGATTTTCCGGAACCGGCGGCCCGCGGCGGCTGCCCGGACCGGCGCACCGGGTGCCCCGGAGGCCGCGCCCCGGAAGCTTCCGTGCCGCCCCGGAGGCCCGGGCGGCTGCCGGACGACGGCCGGACGAAGGGCCGGAGGGCTGCCGGACGACAGGGCGGACGACAAGCCGGAAGACCTCTGCTAGAAGACCGACTCCGCCTCGTCCATGCGGTGCTCCGGCACCGTCTTCAGCTCGGTGACGGCCTCGGCCAGCGGCACCATCGTGATGTCCGTGCCCCGCAGCGCCGTCATCCGGCCGAAGTCCCGGCGGTGCGCGGCCTCCACCGCGTGCCAGCCGAAGCGGGTCGCGAGCACCCGGTCGTACGCCGTCGGGGTCCCGCCGCGCTGCACATGGCCGAGGATGACCGGCCGGGCCTCCTTGCCGAGCCGGCGCTCCAGTTCGGCCGCGAGGCGGTTGCCGATCCCGGCGAACCGCTCGTGGCCGTACTGGTCGATGGCGCCCTTCTCGTACGGCATGGAGCCCTCGGCCGGGTGCGCGCCCTCGGCGACGCAGATGACCGCGAACTTCTTGCCGCGGGCGAAGCGCTCCTCGACCATCTTGCAGAGGTCGTCGACCTCGAAGCGCCGCTCCGGCAGGCAGATGCCGTGCGCGCCGCCCGCCATGCCGCTCTCCAGCGCGATCCAGCCCGCGTGCCGCCCCATGACCTCGACGACCATCACCCGCTGGTGCGACTCGGCGGTGGTCTTCAGCCGGTCGATGGCCTCGGTCGCGACGCCGACGGCGGTGTCGAAGCCGAAGGTCCGGTCGGTGGAGGAGATGTCGTTGTCGATGGTCTTCGGCACGCCGACGACCGGCATGCCCGCGTCGGACAGCATCCGGGCGGCGGTCAGGGTGCCCTCGCCGCCGATCGGGATGAGGGCGTCCAGCGCCAGCTCGCGGCTCAGCTCCTCGGTGTTCTCGCAGGCCTCGCTGAGCCGGGCGCGCTCCAGCCGGGACGAGCCGAGGACGGTGCCGCCGCGGGCCAGGATGCCGCTGACGGCGTCGAGGTCGAGCTTGCGGTAGCGCCGGTCGAGCAGCCCCTTGAAACCGTCTTCGAACCCGATGACCTCGTCGCCGTGGCCGGCCACGGCCCGGTGCACGACGGATCGGATCACGGCGTTCAGACCGGGGCAGTCGCCGCCTGCGGTGAGGACTCCGATGCGCATCGTGCTCTGTCTCCTGCTCCTGGGGTTCCCCGTGACGGAAGACGGGGGAGGTACGTGTGCAGTCAATCCGATTGTTTCACGGTTGGCGGACCGCTCGCGCTCCCGCACGTCCGGACGGGCACGGGAGGGGCCGGTGTGCGAGGGTGGCCGCCGAGGAACGGAGAGCACCGTGTCGCACAGCGTGTACGTGACCGGGACCGGCCGCGGCGACGGCCGCCAGGTCGTCGACCTCGGGGTGATGGAGCTGCTCACCCGCCATGTGGACCGGGTCGGGGTGTTCCGCCCGCTGGTGCACGACGACGGGCCGGACCGGCTCTTCGAGCTGCTGCGCGCCCGCTACCGGCTGTCCCAGCCCGCCGGGACCGCCTACGGCACCGGCTACGAGGAGGCCGCGGCGCTCCAGGCCGAGCGGGGCACCGACGAGCTGGTCTCCCGGCTGGTGGACCGCTTCCACCGGGTGTCCCGGGAGTACGAGTTCGTGCTCGTCCTGGGCACCGACTACGCGGACACCGCGCTGCCCGCCGAGCTGAACCTCAACGCCCGGCTCGCCAACGAGTTCGGGGCGTCGCTGCTCGCCGTCGTGGGCGGCCAGAACCAGACCGCGCAGTCCGTACAGGCCGAGGCGGGCAACGCGTACGCGGCCTTCGACTCCCTGGGCTGCGACGTCGTGGCCGTGATCGCCAACCGGGTCGACCCCGGCGCCCGGCAGGCCGTCTCCGACGCACTGGCCTCCCGGCTGCCGGTGCCCTGCTACGTACTCCCGGAGGACGCCTCGCTGTCCGCGCCGACCGTGCGCCAGATCGTGCAGGCGCTCGGCGCCGAGGTGCTGCTCGGCGACGACGCGGGCCTCTCGCGGGACGCCCGCGACTTCGTCTTCGGCGGCGCGATGCTGCCGACGTTCCTCGCCGCCCTGACCGAGGGCGCCCTCGTCGTCACCCCCGGCGACCGCGCGGACCTGATCATCGGCTCGCTGGCGGCGCACGCGGCGGGCGCGCCGTCCATCGCGGGCGTGCTGCTGACCCTGGACGAGCGGCCGGGGCCGGACATCATGGCGCTGGCCTCCCGGCTCGCGCCCGGCACACCCGTCGTGTCGGTGCCGGGCAAGAGCTTCCCGACCGCCGGGGAGCTGTTCGCGCTGGAGGGCAAGCTGAACGCCGGCTCGCCGCGGAAGGCGGAGACCGCGCTCGGCCTGTTCGACCGGCACGTGGACACGGCCGCGCTCACCGAGCGGATCAGCCTGGCCCGGTCGGGCCGGGTCACCCCGATGATGTTCGAGCACGCGCTGATCGAGCGGTCCCGGGAGCGGCGCCGCCGGGTGGTACTGCCGGAGGGCACGGAGGAGCGGGTGCTGCGCGCGGCCGATGTGCTGCTGCGCCGCGACATCTGCGACCTGGTGCTGCTGGGCGACGAGGAGACGGTCCGCAGACGCGTGACGGATCTCGGCGTCGACCTGCGGGACGCGCGGATCGTCGACCCGCGCACCTCGCCGCTGCGGGAGCGGTTCGCCGAGCGCTACGCGAAGCTCCGCGCCCACAAGGGCGTGGACCGGGAGCTGGCGTACGACGTGGTCGCGGACGTGTCGTACTTCGGCACGCTGATGGTCCAGGAGGGCCTGGCCGACGGCATGGTCTCCGGGGCCGCGCACTCCACCGCCGCCACCATCCGCCCCGCGTTCGAGATCATCAGGACCGCGGAGGGCGCCCGGATCGTCAGCTCCGTCTTCTTCATGTGCCTGGCCGACCGGGTGCTGGTCTACGGCGACTGCGCGGTCAACCCGGACCCGGACGCCGAGCAGCTCGCCGACATCGCCGTCCAGTCGGCCGCCACGGCGGCGCAGTTCGGCGTGGAGCCGCGCGTGGCCATGCTGTCGTACTCGACCGGCACCTCCGGCTCCGGCCGCGACGTCGACAAGGTCCGCCGGGCCACCGAGCTGGTCCGGAAGCTGCGGCCGGACCTGCTGGTCGAGGGCCCGATCCAGTACGACGCCGCCGTGGACGCCACCGTCGCCGCCGCCAAGCTGCCGGGCTCGGAGGTGGCGGGCCGGGCCACCGTGCTGGTCTTCCCGGACCTGAACACGGGGAACAACACGTACAAGGCCGTCCAGCGCTCGGCCGGCGCGGTCGCGGTCGGCCCGGTCCTCCAGGGGCTGCGCAAACCGGTGAACGACCTCTCGCGCGGCGCCCTGGTGCCGGACATCGTGACGACGGTCGCCATCACCGCGATCCAGGCACAGGGGGGCAACCCGTGAACGACAGGACGGAAGCCTCGTCGGCGGCCGCCCCGGAAGCCGCTTCCGGGAACGCCTCCGGGGCCGCGACCCGGGTGCTGGTGCTGAACTCCGGCTCCTCCTCCGTCAAGTACCAGCTGCTGGACATGGCGGGTGGCGCCGGCACGGTCACGGGCGGCCGGGGCGCGCTGCTCGCCTCCGGGCTGGTCGAGCGCATCGGCGAGGGCCCGGTCGCGGACCACGCGGCCGCGCTGCGGCAGGCCGCCGGCGAGCTGGCGGACCGGGGCCTCGGGCTGGACTCGCCGCGGCTGGCGGCGGTCGGCCACCGCGTCGTGCACGGCGGCACCCGGTTCACCGAGCCGACCCTGGTCACCGACGAGGTGCTGGCGGAGATCGAGAAGCTGGTGCCGCTGGCGCCGCTGCACAACCCGGCGAACATCACCGGCATCAGGGTCGCCCGCGAGCTGCGGCCGGACCTGCCGCAGGTCGCCGTCTTCGACACGGCGTTCCACGCGACGATCCCCGAGCACGCGGCCCGCTACGCCATCGACACGGCCACCGCCGACGCGTACGGCATCCGCCGCTACGGCTTCCACGGCACCTCGCACAGTTACGTCTCCCGGGCGACCGCGGCCCTGCTCGGCCGGGACCCGGACCAGGTGAACACCATCGTGCTGCACCTCGGCAACGGCGCCAGCGCCTCCGCCGTCCGGGGCGGCGTGTGCGTCGAGACCTCGATGGGCCTGACCCCGCTGGAGGGCCTGGTCATGGGCACCCGCTCCGGCGATCTCGACCCGGCGGTGATCTTCCATCTGGTCCGCGAGGCCGGGATGCCGGCCGAGGAGGTCGACACCCTGCTGAACAAGCGCAGCGGGCTGCTCGGGCTGTGCGGGGACAACGACATGCGGGAGATCGGCCGCCGGATGGCCGAGGGCGACGACGCGGCGCGGCTGGCCTTCGAGGTGTACGTGCACCGGCTGCGGAAGTATGTGGGGGCGTACACCGCGGTACTCGGCCGGGTGGACGCCGTCGCCTTCACGGCCGGTGTCGGCGAGAACTCCGTCGCCGTCCGGCAGGCGGCGCTGAGCGGCCTGACGGCGCTGGGCATCGAGATCGACCCGGTGCGCAACGCGCTGCGCGGCGGGGGCGCCCGGCTGGTCTCCGCCGACAGCAGCCGGGTGGCGGTGGCCGTGGTCCCCACCGACGAGGAACTGGAGATCGCCGCCCAGGCATACGAGCTGGTGGGCGCGGTACCCGGCTGACACCGCGGAGCCGCCTGCCCGGCACGTTACCGACTCGATAATTCCGCTCCGAAACAAACCGATAGGATCGCCCTCATGCGCCGTTCCAAAATCGTCTGCACCCTGGGCCCCGCCGTCGACTCCTACGACCAGCTGAAGTCGCTGATCGAGGCCGGTATGAACGTGGCCCGTTTCAACATGAGCCACGGATCCCACCCGGAGCACGAGGAGCGGTACCACCGCGTCCGCAAGGCGTCGGAGGAGACCGGCCGCGCGGTCGGCGTGCTCGCCGACCTCCAGGGCCCCAAGATCCGCCTGGAGACCTTCGCCGAGGGCCCGGTCGAACTCGTGCGCGGTGACGAGTTCGTGATCACCACCGAGGACGTGCCCGGTGACAAGTCGATCTGCGGCACCACCTACAAGGGCCTGCCCCGCGACGTCTCCAAGGGCGAGTCGATCCTGATCAACGACGGGGCGGTGGCCCTCCAGGTGACCGAGGTGGACGGGCCGCGGGTCCGCACCATCGTCATCGAGGGCGGAGTGATCTCCGACCACAAGGGCATCAACCTGCCCGGAGTGGCCGTGAACGTGCCGGCGCTCTCCGAGAAGGACATGGACGACCTGCGCTTCGCGCTGCGGATGGGCTGCGACATGGTCGCGCTGTCCTTCGTGCGCGACGCCGCCGACGTCCGCGACGTGCACCGGATCATGGACGAGGTCGGCCGCCGGGTGCCGGTCATCGCCAAGGTCGAGAAGCCGCAGGCCGTGGCCAACATGGAAGAGGTCGTGCTGGCCTTCGACGGCGTGATGGTGGCCCGCGGCGACCTGGCCGTGGAGTACCCGCTGGAGAAGGTCCCGATGGTGCAGAAGCGGCTCATCGAGATGTGCCGCCGGAACGCCAAGCCGGTGATCGTCGCGACGCAGATGATGGAGTCGATGATCAACTCCTCGCGGCCGACCCGCGCCGAGGCCTCCGACGTGGCCAACGCGATCCTGGACGGCACGGACGCCGTGATGCTGTCCGCCGAGTCCTCCGTCGGCAAGTACCCGATCGAGACGGTCAAGACGATGTCCCGGATCGTCGAGGCGGCCGAGCAGGAGCTGCTCTCCCGCGGCCTCCAGCCGCTGGTCCCGGGCAAGAAGCCGCGCACCCAGGGCGGGTCGGTGGCCCGCGCGGCGGCGGAGATCGCGGACTTCCTCGACGCCAAGTCGCTGGTCGCCTTCACCAAGTCCGGCGACACCGCGCGGCGGCTCTCCCGCTACCGCGCCGTGCAGCCGATCCTGGCGTTCACCACGGAGGCGGCGACCCGCAACCAGCTGGCGCTGAGCTGGGGCGTGGAGACCTATGTCGTGCCGCACGTGGACAACACCGACGCGATGGTCGACCTGGTGGACGCCGAGCTGCTGAAGCTCCAGCGCTACAACGAGGGCGACACCATGATCATCACGGCCGGCTCCCCGCCCGGTGTCCCGGGCACCACCAACATGGTCCGGGTGCACCACCTCGGCGGCGAGGGCGCCTGACCGGCGGCGTGTCCGTACCGGCCCGGGAGGCGCGAACGCACGGACGAGAGGGCCCCTTCCCGGGTTTCGGGAAGGGGCCCTCTCGTCCGTGCGGCTCCCGGACAGTCTGCGGGTGAGCGGGGGGAAGTCTCTCCCGGGTGTGTCTCAGGCCTCGTTGTAGAGGTGCATGCCCGGCACGGTCAGCTCCCCGCCGAACTGGCCGGCCTGCTTCACCGTGACCTGCGTGAAGAAGACCTCGGGGATGTTCAGCGGCGGCGGGCTCTTCGGGCTGAAGGTGATCGGGATGATGCCCAGGAGGTTGCCCTTGAGCTCCTCCGTGTACATCGTCACCTCGCCGTTGCGGATCGTGGAGTTGCTGCCCTCGGCGGCCTTCACATGGCTGGTGGTGCCGTTCGGGCCGACCACGAGCTGGTGCAGGTCCTTGATGTCCACGCCCTTGGCGGTGAACTTCAGGACCTCCTTCACCTCGCCGCTCCAGGTCTTGACCTTGACGATCCCCTGGTAGTCCAGGCCGTGCAGGGAGAGCTTGCTGCTCTCCAGCGTCCACGGGTCGTCGGGCAGCAGCGGGGTCTTCTCCAGCTCGGCGTCCGCGAGCGCCTGGGGGTCGTACTCGGGGCAGGGGAAGGGCTGCAGGCCGTCCGCACCCGGGACCGCCGCCCCGGCGCCCTCGGCGGCCTTCTCGGCCTCCTCGCGCGCCTTCTCCGCCTTCTCCTCGGCCTTCTCCAGCGCGGACTTCGCACCGTCGGTCAGACCGCCCACGGTGTCCTCGACGGCCTTGCCGGCGCCGTCCTCCGGAGCCGGGGCGTCCGGGGACTCCTCGGCCCCGGCCTCCGCGGAGGCCTCCGGCTCGCCGGTCCCGGACGGCTCGTCCGCGGGCTGCTCGTCCTCGCCGCCGCCGAAGAGGTTGCCGAGCGCGTCGCCGACGCCCAGCGGGTCGAGCGGGTTCTTCGTCCCGGACTCGGACGGGGCGGGCTCGGCCTCCCCGGCCTCCTCCTCGCCGGACCCGGCACTGCCGGACGGCTCGGGCTCGGGGGAGGCGCTGCCGGACGGCTCGGGAGTGTCACCGGCCTTGTCCTTCGCGGCCTCCTCCTTCGCCTCCTCGGCCTCCTTCTCGGCCTTTGCCGCCTCGTCCTCCGCCTTCTCGGCCTCCTTCTCGTCGGCCTCGTCGGGCTGGGACACGCACTTGCCGGGTTTGAAGGGGCCCGGATTCTTCGGGTCGGCCTGGGCGAGCTGAGGAGTGAGTCCCATGCCCATCAGAACGGCGGTCGGCATGGCCGCCAGGGCAACCGCCTTGCCCGCGGGCATGTGAAGGCGGGTGAGCATGGACTTCCTCGGGGCCGCGTGGCGCGGTCCCGTTGTTGCACGGCGGTGGCTCTCACCCTCCAGCTGAGCCTCGTCACCCCGCACGGTGCCTCCCATTCTTGGATTCGTCGTCCGCCAGGCCCCCGGCACCGGCGACCGCCGGTTCCGGCGCGGCTCCGCCGTCCTCCCGGGGGTCGTCCCCGTGACCGGCGGACCGCTGACCGGCCCGGCCGCCCGAGGGCGCCCAGGAGATGGCGAGACCGCCACCGACGAGGGCCAGCAGGAAGCCCATGAGGAAGCCTCCGATGTTGGAGACGACCAGCGAGACGATGGCCAGCATGATGGCCGCGACACCCGCGAAGACCCGGGCGACGGACTGGTACCACATGGTCAGCCCGAGGACCATCAGGAGCACTCCGATGACCAGCGAGCCGGCGCCCGCGGTCGTGGCCATGCGGATGGTCAGCTGGCCGACGGTGAGATTGGCGTACGGGAAGTACGCGATCGGCACCCCGCCCAGCAGGGTCAGCAGACCCGCCCAGAACGGCCGGCTGCCGCGCCAGGCGCGGAAGCGAAGCCTCCAATTGTGGATACGGCCGCTCGGACCCGGTGACTCGGCGCTCATGGAAAACAGCTCCCTGATACGGGCAGTGCGCTAAAAGATGGTGAAGTGGACGGGCGGGGAACCCCAGAGCGGTCCCCGCCCGTCCGGGCGAGGCTTAGTAGCACTCCTTGACGCCCTTGTGCAGCTTCATGCTGAGGCCGCTGAGCTTGAAGGTTCCGGCGCTGGTTGCCCAGGCCGTCTGCTTCACATCGGTCAGCACGGCCGAATCGGCCTGCTGGGCGAAACCGTTCGGGTTCGCCTGCTCCTTGCCGCCCTTCATGCCGGGGCCCTTGGTGGTGGACCCGGCGGCGACACCGATGTCGATGTTCTTGAACGTCGCGTTGGCGTTCAGGTCGGCGACGTCGATGTAGAGGTTGTCGGCCTCCACCGCCTGCGAACCGCCACCGGCCTTCAGCTGGAGCGACACCGAACCGAGCACCGGGATGTTCGGCGTGACGACCGACTGGCACATGTTCTTGATCGTGGCGTGCTTGAACGCCGACACCGCGACCGGGTGGGCCGCCTTGTTGCCCTTGAGGTCCACACCCTCGGCGACGGCGCCGTACTGGACGAACCCTTCGCCGTCGAGCCGGTCGGCCGAAACCTTGAACGACTGACCGGACACGCTGAACGACGCCGCGAGCGCGCCCTGCGCGAGGGCGACACCCACCGCGGCGGAGGCCGCGATGCTCGGCACCATGACTACGGCGAACCGCTTCCATCTGGTCCCGCCACGAGCCTGGGACTCCATGACTTTCCTCCTTCTCGGACGTACATCTCCGGCCGGGAGAAGCCCCGGACCTGGGAGGGGAGAAGTGCTACGTCCTCGGGAAGAAGAGCGCCGTACTCGGAGACGAAAGCGTGTCCCGAAACTCCGGCGATCACCCCCGAGCGACAACCACTGGCCACGCTCTCGCGCAACCTCCTGGACAGGCCCTGCCAAGGCAGAGACCCCCCTGTCCAAGGCCGGTGTCGTCCCGACGCCGGCCTGCTCGGTGGGGACCCAGAGAGCCCGCGCTGCCGACTGGATGCCAACACTGCGGGAATGGACCGAGCGTGGCCGATCGTGGTGCATTACCGGCCGGGACACAAGGGGTTCATTACTTGCGAGTAACGGCGAGATAACCGCAGGGCGGCCGAAGCGTCTCGAGCGGGCACGCACCGTCGCTGCGAGATGAACCGGAAGGTCCGAAGAAATCACCACACAACCGGACAGAAGGCCGGGCAACTCTTACTGCAAGTAACAGCGGCCGCGATTACCAAGTTTTGGTAAAGCGCGGCCGCCCGGGGGTGTGTGGTCGCAGAAGGGCCGGACCGGACGCCGGCCGGAGGTCCGTCAGAAGAGCACGCGGGCGAGGGTGCTGCGGGCCGTGACGACACGGGGATCGTCGGAGCCGATGACCTCGAACAGCTCCAGGAGGCGCACCCGCGCCTTCTCCCGGTCCTGCCCCGCCGTGCGCCGGACCACGTCGGTCAACCGCCCGAAGGCGTCCTCGACATGGCCGCCGGCGAGATCGAGGTCCGCCGCCGCCAGCTGGGCGTCGATGTCGTCCGGGCTGTCCGCCGCCGCCTTGCGCACCGCCTGCGGGTCGGCGCCCTGCACCCGGCGCAGCAGCTCCGCCTGGGCCAGGCCCAGCTTCGCCTCGGTGTTGGCCGGCTCGTCGGCGAGGACGTTCTCGTACGCCCGCACGGCGCCGTCCAGGTCACCGGCGTCCAGCGCCTCGTGCGCGGCGGCGAGCGCGGAGTCGTACGGACCGGCCGGCTCCGGGGCCGGCTCGGCGGCCTCCTCGCCCGGCTGCACCGGGGCGCCGACGATGCCGAAGCGCTCCTCGGAGACCTGGATCAGCTGGTCGAGCACCTGGCGGATCTGCGGCTCCGGGGAGGCCCCCTGGAACAGCGGCAGGGCCTGGCCCGCCACGACCGCGAAGACGGCCGGGATGCCCTGCACGCCGAACTGCTGGAAAAGGGTCTGGTTCGAGTCGACGTCGATCTTGGCGAGCACGAAGCGGCCCGCGTACTCCGCGGCCAGCCGCTCCAGCACCGGGCTCAGCTGTTTGCACGGCTCGCACCACTCGGCCCAGAAGTCGATGACGACGGGCACCTCGGCCGAGCGCTGGAGCACATCGCGCTCGAACCCCGCCTCGTCGACGTCGACCACCGTCGAGACGGCCGCGCCGGCCGGACGGCCGGTGCGCCCGGCTTCGGCACGCGCCTGCTCCGCCTTCTGCTTGGCTTCCCCGGCGGCCTTCACCGCGGCGAGGTCGACCACTCCGCTCATGGACATGTTCCGTGGCTGCATGGGTACATCCTCCCCTCTTCCGCGGCTGATCGGAAAAGCACGGCGCCGACGGGTACGGACCGGGCCCGCCGGACCCGCCGGCACCCGCCGGATTGCGGGGCTCACGGCCAGGAACGCGGGCCGCCGGGTTCAGGAAGGAACCGTTCGGATTTCGCTGCGGCACCGGGTCCCCACCCGGCGCCAGTGGCTGTCGCTCTTACGCTACGGGCCGTAGCGTAACTCTTCGGCACCCCGCCCGCGCAACCCCGCCCGCCCCGCGGAACGGCCGGCGCCGGGTGATCTCGCTCACCGACTACCGGGCGGTAAGGTCTCGGCCATGGCTCCCCCCGCCCGCCGCACCGGACGCCCCCGCAACGCGGAGGTGGACCGCGCCATCCTCGCCGCGACCCGGTCCGCGCTGGTCGAGCTGGGCTGGTCGAAGCTTTCCCTGGGAGATGTCGCCGCACGCGCCGGGGTTGCGAAGACGACGCTGTACCGGCGCTGGGCCGGCAAGAACGAGTTGGTGGTGGACGCCGTCGCCGTCACGTTCGACGAGCTGGAACTGCCCGACCGGGGCAGCCTGCGGGCGGACGTCGAGGGGGTCGTGCTGCAGTTCGCCCGGCTGCTGGAACGCCCCGAGACCAAGACCGCGCTGATGGCGGTGGTGTCCGAGAGCACCCGGGACACCGGGCTGCGGGACCGTGTCCGGGCGGCGATCGTGGACCGGCAGAAGCGGCTGGTGCTGCTCGGCCGGGAGCGCGCGCAGCGGCGCGGCGAACTGCCGCCGGACGCCCCCGGGACCGAGGGCGCCGCTGCGGCCGGACGCGCGGCGGACCTGATCTTCGACACGATCGCCGGTGCGGTGGTGCACCGGTCGCTGGTGAGCGGCGAACCCGTGGACGCCGGCTGGGCGGGCGACTTCACCGCGCTGCTGCTGGACGGGCTGACGGGGGCGCGGGGCGGCGCCCCGGAGCGCGGCGGCGCCACGGAGTGAGCCACGGGGTGAGACGGGCCGCGGGGCGAGACGGGCCCCGACGACGAGGCGGTCTCGTGGGGCGAGACGGTCAAGGGAGCCTGGGCGGTCTCGGGGGCGAGGCGGTCGACGGAGCCTGGGCGGCCTCGGGGCCGATACGGGCCCCGGAAGCGGAACGGGCCCGGGCCGGGACGGGCCCGGGGGCGCGGCGGTGTCGGTGGCCGAGGCGGCGACCGGGGCCAGGCGGTCTCGGGCCGA
>NZ_WHPN01000237.1 GCF_009735685.1 Streptomyces lycii
CAAGACCCAGGCCGTGTACAACATGGTCAAGGACTTCAAGGCGCGGGGCGTGCCGATCGACTGCGTGGGCCTGCAGTCGCACTTCAACCAGCAGTCGCCGGTCCCCGGCAACTACCAGCAGACGCTCGAGAACTTCGCCGCGCTCGGCGTGGACGTGCAGATCACCGAGTTGGACATCCAGAACGCCCCCGCGGACAGCTACCGCCGCGTGGTCGAGGCGTGCCTGGCCGTCAGCAAGTGCACCGGGATCACGGTCTGGGGCATCCCGGACCACTACTCCTGGCGCGCCGAGCAGAACCCGCTGCTGTTCGACCGCAACTACAACAAGAAGCCGGCCTACGACGCCGTCCTCGCCGCGCTCGGCGGAGACAGCAACGACCCCGGTGACCCGGGCGACCCCGGCGACCCGGGTGACCCCGGCAACGGAGCCTGCACCGCCACGTACACCGAGACCGACCGATGGGGTGACCGCTTCAACGGCAAGGTGACGATCACCGCCAACGGCGCGGCGATCAGCTCCTGGCGGGTGAACGTCACGGTGAACTCCGCCCAGGACATCGTCACGACCTGGAACGGCAGTCCCACCTGGGACAGCAGCGGCAACGTCATGACGATGACACCCAACGGCAACGGGTCCGTCGCCGCGGGATCCTCGACCAGCTTCGGCTTCACCGTGATGGCGAACGGGGACTGGAGCACGCCGAGGGTGAGCGGCTGCACCGCCGGATGACGACCCTTCCGGGCCGGCCCCGGAGTTGACCTTCCCGGCGGGTCCCGGAGTTGACCTTCCCGGCCGGCCCCGGGACTGACCTTCCCGGCCGGCCCCGGATCCGACCGTCCGGACCGGTCCGGGGGAGCACCTTCCCCGGCCCCGGCCCCGAACCCGTACCGCCACGGCCCGGCCCGTCCCGGCCGGCGCGGGCCCCGGGCCGGCGAGAACGGTGCCGCGCGG
>NZ_WHPN01000238.1 GCF_009735685.1 Streptomyces lycii
GCAGACGGCCTCCTCCCTCGCGGGCTGCTCGCTCGCCGAGGCGCAGTCACTGCTCGACGAGCTGGCCGGCCGCTGCCTGCTGCGCCCGGTGCCCGGCGGCGCTCCCGCGCCGGCCCGCTACGACCTGCCCGGCTGTCTGGTGCCGCTGCTGCGCGAGGACCTGGCGGCCCGGGTGAAGCCCGCCGAGGCCGGGCTGGCCCGCGCCAGGATGCTGGAGCGGACCGTACGGCAGCTGCGGGCCTGCCGGGCCGAGACGGAACGCGACGAACCGGCCGCCCGCGCCTGGCTCGCCGAGCTGCCCCGGGGGCTCAGGTTCGGCTCGCGGCGGGCGGCGCGGGAATGGCTGGACTCCCGGCTGCCGGTGCTGCGCGCCGCGGTGCGGCTCGCGGTGGACGACGGCGGGCTCGACACCCAGGCGCGGCGGCTGCTGTCGGCCCTGGCCAGGGCGGTGATGGCACACCGGGGCGAGGAGGCGTCGGCGGCCGAGCTGTATCCGCTGCACCAGCTGGCGCTGGAGGTCGCCGAACGCCGCGGGCTGGTGCCCGAGCAGGCCGCGGCGCACCTGAACCTCGCGGATCTCGACGCGGCGGCGGGCCGTACCGAGGACGCGCTGGCGCGTTACCGCTCGGCGCTGGCCGCGGCCCGGGAGGCGGAGGAGCCGTTCCTCACCGCGCGGTCGCTGGAGTCCCTGGGCCGGGTCTACCAGGAGTCGGGCGACTGGGAGCGCGCCGCCGACTGGTACGGGCGGGCGCTCGGACTCCGGCTCGCCCGGGGCGACGCGGCCGAGGAGGCCCGGCTGTACGGCCGGATGGCCACGGTCCACGAGCACACCGGCGACCGTGGGGAGACGTTGCGGAATCTGCGGGCGGCCGCCGCCGCGGCCCGACGCGCCGGTGACCGGAGCCTGGAATCCGGCATCCGGACGCGGCTCGCCGGCACGTTTGACCTGCTCGGAGACGCCGACGCCGCCGCCGCGCAGCGCGCCGCGGCGCGGCGTCTGCGAGGCAAAGCGGAGCAGTGACCTAAGAAACCAACACCGCCTGCGAAGAAAATCAAGCTTTGCAAGGCTGGACAGCGAGACCTCCTTCATTAGACTGGTCCGGTCGCGGACGATGCGGGTGCATCCTTGTATGTACCGGCTTATCCAGGCTTGCAGGAAAACTCCCCATCCCAAGGACCGTGATCCACGTGAAGGTCGGCATTCCCCGCGAGGTCAAGAACAACGAGTTCCGGGTGGCGATCACCCCGGCAGGTGTGCACGAACTCGTCCGCCACGGCCATCAGGTGTTCGTCGAGCAGGGGGCCGGTCTCGGCTCCGCCATCCCGGACGCCGAGTACACCGCGGCCGGTGCCGTCTGCCTCGCGTCCGCGGACGAGGTCTGGGCCGGGGCCGACCTGCTGCTCAAGGTCAAGGAGCCGGTCTCCGAGGAGTACCACCGGCTCCGCAAGGGCCAGGTCCTCTTCACCTATCTGCACCTCGCGGCGTCCCGCGACTGCACCGACGCGCTGCTGGAGTCGGGCACCACCGGCATCGCGTACGAGACCGTGGAGACGGCCGACCGCAAACTGCCGCTGCTCGCCCCGATGTCGGAGGTCGCGGGCCGGATCGCCCCCCAGGTCGGCGCCTACCACCTGATGCGCTCGGCCGGCGGCCGCGGCGTGCTGCCCGGTGGCGTCCCCGGGGTCCGCGCCGGCCGCGCCGTGGTCATCGGCGGCGGCGTCTCCGGCTGGAACGCCGCCGGGATCGCCATCGGCATGGGCTTCCACGTCACCCTGCTCGACAAGGACGTGAACAAGCTCCGGGAGGCCGACAAGCTCTTCGGTACCCGGGTGCAGACCGTCGCCTCCAACGCCTACGAACTCGAGCGCGCCGTCCTCGACGCCGACCTCGTCGTCGGCGCGGTCCTCATCCCCGGCGCCAAGGCGCCGAAGCTGGTCACCAACGACCTCGTCTCCCGGATGAAGCCCGGAAGTGTCCTTGTCGACATCGCCATCGACCAGGGCGGCTGCTTCGAGGACTCCCGGCCCACCACCCACGCCGAGCCGACGTTCCGGGTGCACGACTCGGTCTTCTACTGCGTCGCCAACATGCCCGGCGCGGTCCCGAGCACCTCCACCCACGCGCTGACCAACGCGACCCTGCCGTACGTCCTGGAACTGGCCGACCGGGGCTGGCGCGAGGCGCTGAGCCGGGACGCCGCCCTGGCGAAGGGCCTCAACACCCATGAGGGGCAAGTGGTTTACGGACCCGTCGCCGAGGCACACGGGATGACGCCCGCCGACGCGCACGCGATTCTCGGCTGACGCGTTTTCGAACACATCCGCGCGCCGTCAACCCGACGTGTCCGGCCGGACCTTGAGGGACGAGGTCCGGCCGGACGCGTGTCGGGCATGTCACGCTGAGCGGTCAACTCGCCTCGAACGTAACCGTTCGACCGATTCGCGCCTCCGCAAATCACCGGTATGGCGGGCAGTACACCCTTGACAGCAGGGTGTTTTCTTCCCGACACAGAGCGCCGGGTCCGGTGGATTGTGTTGCTGTGGACGGTCGACACGCCATAGAGTCGCCAACCGTCGGCATGGTGTCACGCTGACCTATCGATAAAGTTTCCTGGTCACTCCCAAGGAGGTAAGACGACTTGTGAATGAGTCGACATTTACTCCCGGAGGTGGCCGGCCAGGAATGGCTGCGCAGGGCCCGAGCCCCGAGGCTGTCGGATCCGTAGCTGTCCACACCTTCGCAGCCCAAAAGAGCACGACAGCCAACATGAGCATGGACGGCCATCACGTGAACGCCACGGCCGGCGGCCAGGGTGGCGGCGAGCCCGCCCGTTTCGCCGACTACGAGGATCTGCCCGAGGGTCACTTCTACGACCCGGACGCGGAATACGAGCCCGACCCCGAATACGCGGCCACCCTCGCGCCCGACGCCGCGCGCCAGCGCCGCGAGCGCGTCGGTCCGACGGGCCGGCCGCTGCCCTACTTCCCCATCCCCGGCCCGCTCACCGAGCACGGCTCCGCCAAGGTCATCGCGATGTGCAACCAGAAGGGCGGGGTCGGCAAGACCACCTCGACCATCAACCTGGGCGCCGCGCTCGCGGAGTACGGACGGCGGGTGCTGCTGGTCGACTTCGACCCGCAGGGCGCCCTCTCCGTGGGCCTCGGCGTCAACCCGATGGAGCTGGACCTCACCGTCTACAACCTGCTCATGGAGCGGGGACTGGCGGCCGACGAGGTGCTCCTGAAGACCGCGGTCCCCAACATGGACCTGCTCCCCAGCAACATCGACCTCTCGGCGGCCGAGGTCCAGCTGGTCAGCGAGGTCGCCCGGGAGTCGACGCTGCAGCGCGCCCTGAAGCCGCTGCTGGCGGACTACGACTACATCGTCATCGACTGCCAGCCCTCGCTCGGCCTGCTCACGGTCAACGCCCTCACCGCGGCGCACAAGGTCATCGTGCCGCTGGAGTGCGAGTTCTTCGCGCTGCGCGGTGTGGCCCTGCTCACGGAGACCATCGAGAAGGTCCAGGAGCGGCTCAACCCCGAACTGGAGCTGGACGGCATCCTCGCCACCATGTACGACTCGCGCACGGTGCACAGCCGCGAGGTGCTGGCACGGGTGGTCGAGGCGTTCGACGACCACGTCTACCACACGGTCATCGGCCGCACCGTCCGCTTCCCCGAGACCACGGTCGCGGGCGAGCCGATCACGACGTACGCCTCCAACTCCGTCGGTGCCGCCGCGTACCGCCAGCTCGCCAGGGAGGTGCTCGCCCGGTGCCACGCCGAGTGAGTCTTCCCGGCGCCGACGAACTGTTCCGTACGACCGGGGGCACCGCACTCCAGGCATCCACCCCGCCCGCCGCCAACGGAGAGGCCCGGGTCCCCGCACCGGCCTCCTCCACGGAGGACGACAAACCCCGTGCCGCGGACGCCTCCGGTGCCGCGGAGCACGGGGGCCGCGAGGAATCCCCGGACCGGCCCGCCTCCCGCCCCGCCAAGCAGCAGGCCGCCGCGCCCGCCCGGCGCCGGGGACGGGGGGCCAACCGCCGTCCCAGCGGCCGGGAACGCCACGACGAGAAGATCACGGTCTATGTCTCCGCCGAGGAGTTGATGGACCTGGAACACGCCCGCCTCGTCCTGCGCGGCGAACACGGGCTGGCCGTGGACCGGGGCCGCATCGTCCGCGAGGCCGTCGCGGTCGTCCTCGCGGACCTCGAATCCCGCGGCGACGCGAGCATCCTCGTACGACGCCTGCGCGGCCACTGAGCGGTAACCTTCCCGGACCACCGCCAGCACGACGGACCGCGATGCCCACACCCGACGACCCACCCCGCCGCCGCCCGCTGGGCGGCGGCCCCGGCGCGAAGCCGCTTCCCGCGGCGCCCGTTCCCCCGGAGCCGGCCCCGTCGGCGCCCGCCTCTGCGGAGCCGGTTCCCACGGAGTCCGCCCCCACGGAGCTGGTTCCCCCGGAGCCGGTTCCCACGGAGGCAGGGCCCGTCCCGGGCCGGGTCGCGCCCGTCCGGGACGTTCCCCGTCCGCCGGGCGACGCAGGGGATGCGGGAAGCGCACCCGCCCCGGAAGGTCCGCGGTCCGGGAGCAGTGCGGCTGCCCCCGCCTCCGCACCGGCGGCACCCGGCCGTCCGCTCACGCGAGAGACCCCGCCCGCCCCGGATGACACGGCCATCCCCGTGCCGCCGGCTCCGGCCGACGGTCCGGAGCCCGGTCCCGGTCCGGAGGCCGGTTCCGAGCCGGACGGCGACCCCGCGGCGGTCGGCGGGCCCGCGCAGGCGGACGGCGACGGGACCGCGGAGCGTGGCGGGTCCGCGGAGCGTGGCGGGTCCGCGGAGCACGGCGGACCCGCGGAACGTGACGGATCCGCGGAGCGAGGCGGGTCCGCGGTGGACGGTGGCCCGGACGGCGACGGGGCCGCGGAAGACGGCCCGCCCGGGGACGGCCGGTTCACCGTCCGGCTGGCCAACTTCGAGGGCCCCTTCGACCTGCTCCTGCAACTGATCTCCAAGCACAAGCTGGACGTCACCGAGGTGGCCCTCTCCAAGGTCACCGACGAGTTCATGGCGCACATCCGCGCCATGGGCCCGGACTGGGACCTCGACCAGACCACCGAGTTCCTCGTGGTCGCCGCCACGCTGCTCGACCTCAAGGCGGCGCGGCTGCTCCCGGCCGCCGAGGTCGAGGACGAGGCCGACCTCGCCCTCCTGGAGGCCCGGGACCTGCTGTTCGCCCGCCTCCTCCAGTACCGGGCGTACAAGCGCATCGCCGACATCTTCAGCGACCGGCTGGCGTTCGAGGCCCGCCGGCATCCCCGTACCGTGGGCCTGGAGCCGCACCACGCCGAGCTGCTGCCCGACGTGGTGATCAGCATCGGCGCCGAGGGTTTCGCGAAGCTCGCGGTCAAGGCGATGCAGCCGAAGGCGAAACCGCAGGTGTACGTCGACCACATCCACGCTCCGCTGGTCAGCGTGCGCGAGCAGGCGGGGATCATGGTGTCCCGGCTGCGCGCGACCGGCGGGAGCGGGACCACGTTCCAGGAGCTGACCGAGGACGCCGAGGACACGCTCACGATCGTGGCCCGCTTCCTCGCGCTGCTGGAGCTGTACCGCGAGCGGGTGGTCGTACTGGACCAGGAAGAGGCGCTGGGCACGCTCGTGGTCCGCTGGACCGGCGGCGAGGAGGACGGTGACCGGCCGCTCGTCACCGACGAGTTCGACCAGGAATCCGCCGGGCCGGGGCCCGAGGAGCGGCAGGAGCGGCCCGGGCCGCCCGGGGCGGGGCCGGGAGAGACCGGCACACGGGCAGCGGCCACGCCCGCGGCACGGAACGGGGCCGGGACCACCGAGGCGCGGGCCGGGCAGAAGGAGGAGCGTTGAGCGACGTGCACGAGGAGGCACCCGGCACGACCGGGCGCCCGCATCCCGCGGTCACGGAGTGGGAGGAGACGCCCGCCCCGGCCGAACCCGGAACGGCCACCCCCGCCGGGGGCGGCTCGGTGGCGGAGCTGGACCTGAAGCCCGCCCTGGAGGCCGTGCTGATGGTCGTGGACGAACCTGCGACCGTCGAGCACCTGGCGAAGGTGCTGGAACGCCCCCGCCGTGCCGTCGCCGACGCCCTGCGCGAACTGTCCGACGACTACACGACCCAGGGCCGGGGCTTCGACCTGCGCCTGGTGGCGGGCGGCTGGCGGTTCTACACGCGCCCCGAGTACGCCGACGCCGTCGAGTCCTTCGTCCTGGACGGCCAGCAGGCCCGGCTCACGCAGGCCGCGCTGGAGACCCTCGCCGTGGTCGCGTACCGGCAGCCGGTCAGCCGTTCCCGGGTCTCCGCGGTGCGCGGTGTGAACTGCGACGGCGTGATGCGGACCCTGCTCCAGCGGGGTCTGCTGGAGGAGGCGGGCACGGAACCGGAAACAGGTGCGATCCTGTACAGGACGACGAACTACTTTCTGGAGCGGATGGGCCTGCGCGGCCTGGACGAGCTCCCGGAGCTGGCGCCCTTCCTCCCCGAGGCGGAGGTGGTCGAGCCGGACTCCCAGGAAGGTGTGCCGTCGTTCGATCCGGACGCTCCGGACACAGACGACAGCAGCGGCCCCTCTCTAGGAACGCAGACGGAATTTTGATGCGAAGCAGCGGCAGGAACAACAGGGACTCCGGTCGGCAGGACCGCCGGGGCACGGGAGCGAGCGGCTCCCGGCCGAGGTCGGGGGGGAGCCGCGACGACCGGCGGGGCGCGGGGCGCCCGCGCCCGGAGGAGCGCCGCTACGACGTGGGCGGCGGCCCGGACCGGGGCGGCGAGCGGGACAGGGACCGGGACCGCGACCGTGACAGGGACCGCGGCCGGGGCCGGGACGACGACCGGGGCCGGCCCCGCGAGGGCGGCCGCGACCAGGACCGTACGTCCCGCACC